>NZ_JASSPE010000034.1:0-33271 GCF_030234105.1 Paracoccus sp. SSJ
GCGTCGTTATAGGATTTCCAGTTGGTCGTACGGTAGCGGGCAGGTTCGGGCTTGCTCATGGCAGGCTCTTAACCCACCGGATTCACGCCGTGAATCCCGGAAGCTCATGAGTTCTGCAACAACGCTCCTTCACCAGCTCCGCCTTCCAGGCGTCGCCGTTGGAGCGGCGCTCGCGGTTCAGCCGGTTCGTTTCCTCGGCATAGGCCCGCATCGCTGCCGCGGCGACTTCGGGCGCCATCATCCGCTCCTTCAGTCCGGCGAGTACACGCCGCTCCAGGTCTTCGCGCAGGATGGTGCGAGTGTTGGAGCAGGCGCCCTTGGTCACATGCGTCGAGCACGCGAAGCGGTCGGAACCCCGGATGGAGAAGGGGCCTCCGCAGCAGCCGCAGAACACCAGTCCCGAAAGCAGGGTCTTCGGCCGGTGGGTGCCATTCAGGCGGTTCTTCTTGTGGTGCTTGCGGACGCCTTCGGCGACATTGGCGTATTTGGCCGAGGTGGCGGCCTGCCGCGCCTTCACCGCCTGCCAGAGTTCGTCGTCGACGATGCGAAGGTCGGGAACGTCCTTGACGATCCATTCCGATTCCGGGTTGAGGCGTGAGACGCGCTTTCCCGTCGACGGGTCTTTCAGATAGCGCAGCCGGTTCCAGATCAGCTTGCCGATATAAAGCTCGTTGTTGAGGATGCCCGTGCCGCGCTTCGCGTGACCATGGATGGTGGTGTCGTTCCAGAGCCGTCCTTCGGGGCCGGACACGCCTTCCTCGTTCAGCGTCCTGGCGATAACGCGCGGGCTGATACCTTCGGCATAGTCGCGGAGGATGCGCCGCACGACATTGGCCTCGGCTGCGTCGATCTCGCGGTCGCCCCGGATCGGATCGCCGCGCGCATCGAGCTGCTTCACGACCTTGTAGCCATAGCAAAGCCCGCCGCCCGACTTGCCATCCTCGACGCGGCCACGGATGCCGCGATGCGTCTTGGCGGCGAGGTCTTTGAGGAACAGCGCGTTCATCGTCCCCTTGAGGCCGACATGAAGCTCGCTGATCTCGCCCTCCGCCAGCGTGACGATGGGAACGCCGGCGAACTTGAGATGCTTGAACAGCGTCGCCACATCGGCCTGGTCGCGGCTGATGCGGTCGAGCGCCTCGGCCAGCACGATATCGAACTGTCCCGCCTGCGCGTCCTGCAACAGCGACTGGATGCCGGGACGCAGGATCATGCTCGCGCCGGAGATGCCCGCGTCCTTGTAGGTGCCGACGATCTTCCACTGTTCGCGCTTGGCCTGCTCGCGGCAGATGCGGAACTGATCCTCGATCGAGGCGTCCCGCTGATTGTCGGAGGAATAGCGGGCATAAAGGGCAACGCGGGTCATCGGCAGTCTCTCCTATGCAACCTTGTCCATCCGGCTCGGCCGGATCAGCACTTCGGCCGAGATGCCGAGCCGGGCGTGCAACTGCCGGATCATGTCGATCGAGAGGCTGCGCTTGCGGTTCAACACATCCGCCACGCGGTTGCGCGGGCCGATCATCGGTTCCAGATCCTTGCGGGTCAGCCCTTGCTGTTCCATGCGGAAGCGAATCGCCTCCACCGGATCGGGCGGGTCCATCGGATAGTGCTTCGCCTCATAGACGTCGATCAGCGTGGCCAGCACGTCGAGCCGGTCGCCTTCCGGCGTCCCGCTCTTTGCGCCCCACAGCCGTTCGACCTCGGCCAGCGCGTCTTCGTAATCCGCTTCCGTGCGGATCGGCTTCAGGTCAGTCGCCATGCTCGATCTCCTTCACGTCGATCCTGTCATAAGCCTTGTGCGTGCCGAGCCACTTGATCCAGACGATGCCCTTCTCGAAGTCCGCCGACACGACGAGGCGGTAGTCATTGCCCTTGATGTTGAAGACGATCCGCTCGGCGCTGACGATGCTCGCCGTCGCATAGAGTCGCTTCACATCGGCGGTGCTCGCCCATTCCGCCTTGCTCACTTCGTCAAACCAGGCATCGAGCGCGGCTTTCACAGCCGGCTGCTCTTTCTGCCCGGCGAGGCTTTCGACAAATTCTCGCAAGGTGCGGCGAGCAATAATCCTCATGGATCACCTATATCACGGGACCAAAATGGTCACAAGAAGAATATGCGAATGCCCCGGCGCGGGTATAGCGTCGGGGCGATGACCGACCTGCCGGGTGCTCCGGTCGCTACCCGAGCAGGGCGTCCAGCGGCGTGAACCGGGCGTCCATTTCCGCACGCTCAACCGCGTCAATGACGATATCGACGGCTTCCGCCGTGCGGTGACGTCGCTGCACGACAGTTCGGAGCCAGTCATAGTGATCGGCGGGCATCAGCACGCATAGGCGACGACCGTGCCGAGTGATCTCCACCGGTCCGCGCCGTGCATGATGTAGAAACTCTTTGGAACGGCGCTGGAAGGTAATGGAATCGACAGTAAGCATGGCTGCATACTGAACAAATCCGATGCCCGAAACCATAGGCATCACATATCCCCATCTGCCGGGCGCTTCTTCTGTGCCCTGCGCTCCAGCGTCATCTCGCGCTCGGACTGCTCGCGGGCGATCTGGCGACCGATCAACCGGGCGAGGATCAGGACAGCTTCATCGGCCCGGCTCGCGCCATCGCGCGTCGATTCCGACGCGGCCGAAGGTCCAAAGACCTCAATGCTGATCTTGTCGCGTTTGAGCGCCATCGTCTCCAATAATCCCGCACTCAGAAGGGGCTGGGACTATCGAAGAACCGTTTCTCGAAGAAAGAATAGTGGTCCGTCGCGGGCGTGCGGCGAATGGGATACCCTGGCGTACAAAAAGGATGGTCCGCCAGAGGGAGGATATCTGCAATGGAGATCGACAGGGACAAGATAGACGATACGATTCTCGCGCTCCTTTACCTGACGCTCGACCGCGACGGCCGCGCCTGGAAGGGATTCGACTGGAGCGCGATGAACCGGCTTTACGAGAAGGGATTCATCGGCGATCCGGTCAATAAGGCGAAATCCGTCTGGCTTACCGATGAAGGGATCGCACGGTCGGAACGGCTCTTCCGTGAGATGTTCGCCGCCGGGAAATAGCCGTGGACGGCGATCAGGATGTCACGGCTTTCAGCTTTTCGTCCTTTCATCTCCTGGTCCGGTCCTTGCGCCTGGCCACCGCTCCGCTCTGGCCGGGCCGGTTGCTTGGGGGCCCTACCCCCTGGCGCGGCGCAAGGGATCGCTGACGCTCGACCGGGACGGTCTCCCCAGCCTTCCGCGCGGATGCGTGTTTCTCACTCTCGCCATGGCTTCGATCCGCTTGTGCAGGCCGGGTGATCCCCCTCCGTCCCGGTCGCCCTTGCACCTTGCACCCCCCGGTCTCGCCGACGGGCAGGGTTGCAGCGCAGCGCTGCGCTTCAACCCAAGCCCATAGGAGCAAAGACCATGACCACGACCGAAAACATCGCCCCGATCGCCGAACACGGCACAACCGTTTTCATCCCGCTCAACAAGCTCAAGAAGCATCCGAGCAATGCCCGCAGGACCCCGCACAGCGAGGCGTCTATCGAGGCGAAGGCGGCGAGCATCGCCGCCAAGGGCATCCTGCAAAATCTGGTGGTGGAGCCGGAAACGAACGGCGAAGGCGAGCCGACCGGCTTCTATCTCGTCAGCATCGGGGAAGGCCGCAGGCTGGCGCAGATGCTGCGCGCGAAGCGCAAGGAGATCAAGAAGAACGAGCCCATCCGCTGCATCATCGACACGGCGAACGATGCAGCCGAGATCAGCCTTGACGAGAACGTAACGCGCGAAGACCTGCACCCCGCCGACCAGTTCGAGCGCTTCCGCGAGCTTTCGGAGGATCGGGGATGGGGCGCGGAGGAAATCGCCGCCCGGTTCGGCGTGACCGCCCATGTCGTGAAGCAGCGGATGCGTCTCGGCGCTGTCAGCCCCAAGCTGATGCAGGTCTATCGCGACGGCGACCTGACCTTGGACCAGTTGATGGCCTTCGCCATCACCGACGATCACGCGCGACAGGAACACGTCTATGAGAACCTGTCCTATAACCGCGATCCGTCCATCATCCGGCGCGACCTGACCAAGATGAACGTCGCGGCGACGGATCGCTGCGCGGTCTTCGTCGGCGCGCAAGCCTATGCCGAGGCTGGCGGCAACATCATCCGCGACCTGTTCACCGAGGATCGTGGTGGTTTCTTTGAAGACCCGGCTTTGCTGGACCGGCTTGCTATCGAGAAGCTGGAACGGATCGCCGCCGAGGTGCAGCAGGCCGAAGGCTGGAAGTGGACTGCCGCCTATCTCGACTTCCCCCACGCCCACGGAATGCGCCGTGCCTATCCGCACCCGGTGGAGCTTTCCGAGGAAGACGCCACCGCCTACGACGCCGCGCAGGACGAGCTTGAGCGCCTGACGGCGGAATGGGAGGACGCCGATATTGACCTCCCGCCCGAGGTGGATGCGCGGTTCGCGGAGCTTGAAGCCGAGATCGAGCGTATCGACGCCCTGCGCCATGCCTACGATCCCGACGAGGTTGCGCGCGGCGGCGTGTTCATCGTCGTGGCCCATGACGGGCAAGCCCGTATCGAACGCGGCTTCGTCCGGGCCGAGGACGAGGCACCGGAGCCGGAAGCAGGCGAGGATGGCGAAACCGTCATCGACGGGGTGCGCGTCAACGGCGATGGTGAAATCCTCAACGGCGACGGAGAGGACGGCGATGGCGGCGACCTTCCTGAAACCGAGCCGGAGCCGGAAGAAGATGCCGGGGATGTTGGCAAGCCGCTGCCCGATTCGCTCATCCGCGACCTGACCGCGCATCGCACCCTTGGCCTGCGCCTCGCTCTTGGCGAGCAGCCGGACATGGCGTTGATCGCCGTGGTCCATACGCTCGCCGCGCAGACCTACTATCGCGGCGGCAGCACGGCCCATTGCCTCGAAATCAGCCCGACCAGCAATTACCTCGCCGCCCACGCGGATGGCATCGAGGACACGGCGGCGGCGAAGATGCTGAACGATCGTCATGCCGGATGGGCGGCGGACATGCCGCGCGACGTGGCAGACCTCTGGGGCTTCGTCGCCGGTCTGGACTATGCAAGCCTCATGGCCTTGCTCGCGCATTGCGCCTCGCTCAACCGCGTTCGCTCAGCTCGGGTCCACCGGATGCTGCGACCTGAAGCCGACGCAAAGGCGGTTCCAGACATTGATCGTCCCGATTGCCACGCTGATGCGGGTGATCTCCGCCTCCGTGAAAAAGGCCTGGAGCGGCTGAAAGTCAGTGTCCGGCGCGTGTGTCCGTGCAACGTTTGTCAGCGCCTCGGTCCAGCCAAGTACCGCCCGCTCACGTGCATCGAAGACAGGCGAGTCCCGCCAGACGCTTATCAGGTAGATCCACTGCTCGCCCAACCCATCGCGACGCGCTTCCTTGACGTGCATATCAACGCAATAGGCGCAGCCGTTCATCTGTGAGGCCCGCAACTTGAGCAGGTGCAGAAGCCGGGGCTCAATCCCGGACGCTTTGCGCACATAGGTGTCGAGAGCGGCCACCGCCTCATAGGCGTCAGGCGCAATAGCGGGAAAGTCGAAACGGGCCTTCATGGCACTGTCCTTATTTCTTTGGTTCTTGTTCTAGAAGGTTCGCCAGATACCCGGCGTTCCCAGTTCGATCAGGTGATCGTCGGGATCACGAAAGTAGATGCTGGTTCCGCCCAGTTCCCAGCGCATCCGCGCTTCGATCATGATGCCCTGCGCCTTCAGATGTTCTTCCCAGTCGGGTAACGAATCCGGGTCGAAGGCGAAGCAAAAATGGGCCGGACCGGTGCCGTCGTGATAGGGAATGGTCCCACCCGGCAGCGCCAGGTCAACGAGCGTTGCGCCGCGCTTGAACAGCAGCAGAACAGTTGCGTTCCCGGCGTCATAAGCGACAACGCGTTCGTTACGCACCAAATCGGGAAAGCCGAAAACGCGGTCATAAAACTGTGCGGCACACCCGACGTCCTGAACGTAGATAGCGGTTTCCAGGATCTGCCGAACTTTCGGCCTCTGCGAGATAGGCTTTCCGCAATCGTCGGTCACGGGTTCCAGCCGCCGCTGCCATAGGGACGGGTTATCACTTCGAGCAGGTGCCCGTTGAGATCGTTGAAATAGAGCCCACGACCACCATCATGATCGTTCATCCCGAGCTTGCGCCGTTGGGGATCGGCCCAATAAGGCAAGCTCCGCTTGCCGAGCCGGTCATGCAAAGCGTCGAAACTCGTGTCATCGACGAGGAACGCGTAATGCTGCGGAACGACGGCATGGCCCACATCCATGTAGTCGAGATTGACGCCATTATCGGTGGTGACCATCCAGAATGGCCCCCATCTGCGCGGCGGCTGCAGTCCGAGCATTTCAGCCAGAAACAGGGCAGAGCCGTGCGCGTCTTGCGTAGCCAGGATCGTGTGGTTGAATTCGATGCTCATCAGTGCTCTCTCATCCCGAAGCTTACCCGCTCTGCCCCGACCCGCCTGAGCGTCGAGGCCCCACGAGCACGGCTATCACCGCCGTGCCCGCCACGATGTAGGCGGCTGAATCCCAGCCGAACCGATCCAGCGCGCCGCCGATGGCTGTCGGGCCAAGAATCTGCCCGAGATTGCTGCCTTGAATGATCAGACCCAGAACGACCGGAACCAACCCTGCCGCTGGCGCCACGAGTGGCGCGGAGGACAGCAGGATCGCCGGGATCACACCGCCGACAGTCGAAAACAACAGGCACAGGCCGAAGGCCGCACCGTCCGGCAGCACGGGGAGAAAGATCCCGAAGCTGGTCAGTCCCATAACAAGGCACGCGGTGATCAGGAGCGCCGGGCGGCTAAAGCCCCTGGAGAGGAGCAGGCCCGCCGTCAGATTGCCGATGACGTTCACAGCCGAGGCCAGTGCGCTGAGCAGTCCTGCCGTCTGGTGCGTCACCTGTAACCGCTCCATCAGCAGCACCGGCAGGAAGCTGAAGACCGCGAAGAACATCATGCTGTAAAGCGCAATGGTGATCGCCAGCCCCACAGCGCCCCGGTCGCGTGCCACGGTCATGCTGTCGCGGCGCAAGCTGCTCCAGGACATGATCTGGCCTTGCCCGCCGGCCGGAATGACAAGTGGAACGGCGATGCAGATGGCCAGCGCCAGCGCGCTGCTTGCCCACCACATTGTCCGCCAGTCTTCGAAGAACGGCCCCACCAGCATCGCCGCCGCCATGCCGATTGGCATGAAGCAGCTCCAGAGGGCGAAGGCCAGATCACGATCAGCAGGTCGCGTAACCTCTTGGAGCAATGAGGGCGCCGCGACCGTCACCAGCAGGAAACCCGCCCCTTCGATAATGCGGCCCGTAAACAGGCTGGGCAGTCCTGGTATCGCCGTGCCAAGGGCCGCGCCGGCTGTCGTGATCAAAAGGCCGACGATGAGGATGCGTCGCGCACCGAAACGCGCGACAAACGCCCCGGTCGGAATGCCGCCGACAAGGCCGATGAGCGCAAATATTCCAGTCAGCCAGCCGATCGCCGTCAGCCCGATTCCAAAATCGTTCTGCAACAGGGGTGCCGCAATCGCCGCCTTGCCAACCTGCAAGGCGGCTGCAACCCCGCTGCCAACGATGACGAACACGGCGGTCCAGTGCGTGGACACTGCTTTCGTTGTTGAGGGCGTGTCCATCACGAGCCCCTTGCCGCGTGCCCGGCCACGAGGGCGGCCGCGATCCCGGCGACATGGCGTCCCTGGAAGCGCGCGCCCTCCAGCTCGTTTTTACTGACCTCGCGGTGCCCTCCCTGTCCATCATCGGCGAGCGTCGATGCGCCATAGGGCGAGCAGCCGGTGATTTCATCCATCCGCATCTGGCCCTTGAAGCTGTAAGGCAAGCCGACAATGATCATGCCGAGGTGGAACAGAACGGTCTGGGTGGAAAGGATCGTAGTTTCCTGCCCGCCATGCTGGCTGCCGGTCGAGGTGAAGACGCTGCCCACTTTTCCGACCAGCTTGTCCTCGAACCAGAGCCCGCCGGTCTGGTCGAGAAAGTTCTTCATCTGGGACGCCATATTGCCGAAGCGGGTCGGCGTTCCGATGATGATGGCATCGTAATCCGCGAGTTCGGCCACCGTTGCGACGGGCGCGGACTGGTCGACCTTGTATCCGGACTTTGCAACAACCGCTTCGGGAACAAGCTCAGGCACCCGCCTGATAGTCACCGTCGCACCCGCCTCGCTCGCGCCATCAGCCACGGCCGAAGCCATCGTCTCGATGTGCCCATAAGAGGAATAGTAAAGCACCAGCACCTTCGTCATCTCGTTGACCTCTCATTGATTTCATTGAGCGAAAGGTTGCATCAAATGGATGAGCGAAATAAGTGATATAAAAATGATATAGACGATCATTGGAATAGATCATGCTGGACGCCCTTACGCTCGATCAGATCCGGACTTTCGTAACGATTGCCGACAGCGGCAGCTTCCGCTCCGCAGCCCAGAAGCTTTCGCGCGTCCAATCGGGCGTCAGCGCCGCCATCGCCAACCTTGAGGCCGCACTTGGCGTGGAACTATTCGACCGTTCCGGCTACAAGCCGGCCTTGACACCGCAAGGGCAGGTATTGCTCGGCAACGCACGCGACATCATTCTGCGCGTGGACGTATTGCGCGCCCAGGCGCGCGGTTTTGCGCATGGTGTCGAAACGGAACTCGCGATTTCCGTCGATACACTCTTTCCCATGCAGGAGGTCGCACGCGCGATCTCACGGATGCGACACGATTACCCTGCCGTTGCCGTCCGCGTCTGGTCGGAGGCTATGGGCGGTCCGCTCGATGCGCTCAGGAAGAGCCGTTGTGCGCTTGCTGTGATGGTCGGTGAAGATTTCCGCGACCCCCGCATCAAGTTCGAGCCGCTGATATCCATCAGCCAGGTCGCGGTCGTCGCTTCAAACCATCCGCTGGCCCACCGCCATGCGGGCCAACCACTGGAGCTGATGGATGTTGCCGATCATCTCCAGATCGTTCTGACCGACCCGTCCGACATATCGGCGGGCCGGGATTTCGGAGTGGTTTCGTCACAGACCTGCCGCGTCAACACGCAGGATACCAAGCACCATCTCATCCTGGGGGGAGCAGGCTGGGGGCGGCTCCCCCATTGGCTCGTTGAGAGGGATTTGGAACAGGGAACGCTCGTGCGCCTCAATGTTAGCGCCATGGGCCGCAATGGGGAGATTACATCCAGCGCTTATGTCGCCCACCGTCGTGACGAGGCACTTGGGCCCGCAGCGCAGAAACTTGCCGATCTGCTGACCAGCCAGGAATATGGTGATCAGGGTGCTTAAGGACCTCCATTTTAAGGCTCTCACATCCTGATCCAATGTATGCGCACGGCCTCCGCTCCGGCGAGGGCGTTCGTCTTTGTTTCAGCGCTCATGCGGCTAGCGATGCCAACCGCTCCACGCTCTGCCTGAAGACAGGGCACCAGACATCGGCAGTACGATCATATACGTCGGGACCGATCGGAATTCTGCCGTTTCCAGGACATCAGGTAGCGATAGCGCGGCCCATTGCATACGAGTTGGCCGCACCCTCAAACAATTCCCGCTCGCGCGCCAACCCTTCGCCGACGAGATCGAAGAAGGCCCGCACGCGCGCCGTCCCCTTGAGATCGGCATGGGTGACGATCCAGAGTTCGCCGCTCAATTCGGCGACCGGCTCCGGCACGGCTCTTGTCACGCCGGCCTCGCTGTCGCCGAGATAACAGGGCAGCAGCGCCAGTCCGATGCCGGCCTTCGCTGCGACGAACTGGTTGACAAGGCTGTTCGTGCGATAAACGAACGCCTCCGAAGGGGCTGCCTGCGAAAGCCAGTCGGCCGCGGCGATGCCCGAGGCAGGTTCCTCCCAGCCGATAAGTGCATGGCGATCCACGTCGCTGGCGGTTGAGAGCGGGCCACCGTTGGCGTCGAGATAGGTCGCGTTGGCATAGAGCGCCCAGGCGATGCGCGACAGCTTGCGCCCCCAGAGATCGCCTTCCTTCGGACGGATCGGCCGCAACGCGATGTCGGCCTCGCGGCGCGACAGGCTGAGCATGCGATTGTCGATCGCCAGTTCTACGACGATGCCGGGATGGGCCTGCCGGAACGCAGCGAGATGCGTTGTCAATCGGCTGTAGGCCAGCGTCTCGGATGACGTGACCTTCAGGCGTCCGCACAGACGACGATCACGGCCCGAGATGTCTCGGTAGAGCGCCAGCGCCTCGTCCTCCATGCGCTCGGCGCCGGCAGCCATGCGCGCGCCTGCCTCGGTCGTCTGATAAGCGCCGGCCGGAAGCCGCTCGAACAGCCGCACGCCGAGCCGTTCCTCCAGCGCTTTCAGGCGGCGGAAGGCGGTGGAGTGGTCGATGCCGAGCGCTAGCGCCGCCGCCGTCAGGCTGCCGGCGCGCTGAACCGCCAGCACGAGCCTGACTTCGTTCCAATCGTCCATGCTGACAGGAATAGCATCTTCTTCGCTTGCAGTCACGCAAGCGCCGCTGGCGAAATGCCAATGAGCCTTGCGCGTCCGCTGGCGCTAGATTGGCTTCGACATCAGGCTACAAGCTTCAGGAGATTGGACCATGAAACTCTACTACGCCACCGGCACCTGCTCGCTCTCGCCGCATATCGTGGCGTGCGAAGCCAGTATCCCGCTCGATCTGGAGCGTGTGGACATCAGGAAATCGCCGCATGTCACTGGAAATGGTGACGACTATACGGCCGTGAACCCGAGCGGCTACGTGCCGGCGCTGGTCCTCGACGACGGTTCGGTGCTGACGGAGGGCGTCGCAATCGTCCAATATCTCGCCGACCTCAGGCCCGGCTCCGGGCTCGCCCCCGCCGCTGGCACGTCGGAGCGCGTGGCGCTGCAATCCTGGCTTAATTTCATCGCCACCGAACTCCACAAGATGTTCAGCCCGTGGCTGTTCCACCCGGAATATGGCGTGCAGGCGCAGGAGGTCGCGCGTGCCAAGATTGCCCAGCGGCTGGCCCATGTGGAGCGTCATCTGGCGGCAGCCGGCCCCTTCCTGCTCGGCGAAAACTTCACCGCCGCCGACGCCTACCTGTTCACCATTGTCGGATGGTCGGATTTCGCCAAGGTCGATCTTTCCGCCTTCCCGCATCTGCGCAATTTCCAGGCTCGGGTCGGGGAACGTCCCGCCGTGCGGGAGGCGATGCACGCCGAAGGCATGAAGGTGGCGTCGTGACGGCAGAACCGCTGGCGGTGCAATGATGAGCCAGGGTCTTGCATGGCTGCTGCTGATCATCGCCGGCTTTCTCGACGTGGCCTGGGCGATCTCGATGAAATATGCCGAAGGCTACACACGCCCCGGCTGGACGATCCTGTCTCTCGCGTTACTCGCCGCCTTCGTCTATCTGCTCGGCCGGGTGCTGGAGGTTCTGCCGGTCGGCACCGCCTATGCGATATGGACCGGCATCGGCGCAGCCGGAACGGTGCTGCTCGGCATCACGCTGTTCGGCGAGACGATCAACCTGATGCGGCTCGGCGGCGTTGCGCTGATCGTTGTCGGCATCGTGGCGCTCAAGCTCGCGCCAGCATAGTGAGCGGAGAAAGCCCCATCAGGCCCGATCGGATCATTGTCCCGCGCCGCCGCGAGGATAACCATCAAGACCCCTGGACGGCTTTCAACGTCATTCGGGAGAATCTTGTCCGAGGCGGTTTGCTGGGGCGGCGGCTGGCGTCGGATGGTCGCATTCGCCGCACGCAAGCGCGATCCATAAATGACATTGATCAGAATGTCGGCCTTAATCGCGCGCTTTGGACGCTAGCCGCAGGCATGCAGCGTTTGAAAAAGGGATGACTGATCGGGACAAGGCCGCCGCCGCTGCGGCCTTGTCGTCTGTCTTAAGACGAAAAGCGGCTCGCCGACTACGCCCGGCCGCAAGACAAGGCAAGCGTTGTGAGGAATAGCTGCCAATACCAGGCGATGAGCACGTCTCTTGCTGTCAGGATCAGAGGTTTCGTCCGAAGGCTGAGTTCGCAAAGCCGCGATCCTATAGAGCCCGCCGTTCGGGATGAAACGCCAGAAAAGGCTTCAATCCCGTCGATACAGCAAGCTTGCTCACGTTAGGCGATTGCCATGTTTGAGGGTCATCGGCGAAAAGACGATAGCTGCCGCGATAATCGAAGCCATGCGCAGCGGCCTCGTCACGGTCAATTGCAAAGAAGACCTGCGAAATGCCTGCACTGCGCGCGCTGATGTAGCACATCGCGCAGGGCTCTCCCGATGCGAGCAAGGTCGCTCCGCTCAGATGGGTCGTGCCGTGCGTGCGGCAGGCATCACGTATCGCTTCGACCTCGGCATGCGCAGTCGGATCGTGATGGGCCCGCACACGGTTGACCCCACGCCCGAGGATCTGTCCGTGGCGGTCGACGACGAAGGCGGTGAATGGAATGCCGCCTTCGTGGACATGCTCCATGGAGAAGGCGACGGCCTCCTCCATGAGCTGCGTCAGGCGGGATGAAGCGCCGGCGGCCATCAGGACGCCCCCTTGAGCTTCGGACTGTCGGAGAGCTTCAACCAGACGACGCCGGCGATGATGACCGCGAGCCAGAATGCCTGCATCAGCGTCAGGGGCTGGTCGAGAAGGACGGTGCCTGCCGCGGCCGCGCCGACGGAGCCGATGCCTGCCCATACAGCGTAGCCGATTCCCACATCGATGGTCCGCAAGGCGGCACTCAGGAAATAGAGTGTCAGCAGGAAGAATAACAGCGCGGCGATGGACCAGCCGAGAACCGTGAAGGCCTGGCTGCCGCCGACGCTGAGCGCATAGCCAATCTCGAAGGCGCTCGCGAGCATCAACATGGCCCAGGCGCGTCCGCTGCTTTGCGGCTGTTCGATTGCATTTGTCATTTCGGGTTCCTTTTAGATCGGGAGGGATGGGTGGAGGACAACTGAGCGTTATGCCGCGCCGCTGAGGCGCAGGCCGACGACCCCGCCGATGACGAGGGCGATTCCGAGCAACTTCTTCACGTTCAACTGCTGGCCGAAGAACAGCGCGCCCAGGACGACGATGCCGACGCCCGCGACAGAGGTCCAGATGGCGTAACCGACGCCAACGTCGAAGGTGAGCAGCGCGAGGCTGAGGAAGAAGGTGGCGATTGCGCCACTGACGAGAGTTACGGCCGTCCACCCGATATGCGTGAAACCTTTCGCCTTCCCGGCACTGATAGCAACGGCGATTTCAAAGATTACGGCAGCTCCAAGATATATCCAGCTCATCGAATTTTCCTTTCATTGCTGGTTGGGATTGCTTTGAAATTATCAGGCGTGGAAAACGCTGGCCAAAGCGTATATCTCAGGGGCATGATGAATCAGATTCATCATGGACAATGATCAGCCTCGGGAGGTGTATAGTTGCGAAAGCTTCCGCCGCTCCACGGCCTGCGCGCCTTCGAGGCAGCGGCCAGGCATCTGCATTTCTCAGCTGCGGCCGAAGAGCTGCATCTGACACCGACGGCTATCAGCCATCAGGTGCGACAACTGGAGGAGATACTCGGCGTCGAGCTGTTTCGGCGCTATCCGCGCCCGGTGCGCCTTACACCTGCGGGCGAACAGCTGTTTCCGGTGCTCAGGGACTCCCTCGATCGAATCGCAACGGCCATCGAGCAGTTGTCAGACCGTCAGGATGGCCCGCTGCACCTTTCGGTCACAATGGCTTTTGCCAGCCGGTGGTTGATGCCTCGTCTGCCGCAACTGCGCGAAGAGACAGGATTGAGCGTTGCCATCGAGGCGGATGACCGCGTCGCGGATTTGCACGCCTCGGGCATCGACATTGCGATACGCTATGCCGAGCGCCCCGGCGCTGATGCCGAATGGCATCGGCTGTTTCCTGACCGCCTCGTGCCGGTTTGCGCTCCCGCCCTTCTGCCGGGCACGGAGCTGCTTTCGCCGGATCAAGTCCTCGCCCTCCCGTTACTGCACTATCGCTGGAGATCGGGAGCGGCCAATGCGCCGAGCTGGGAGCGGTGGCAGGCCCATGCACGGGCAGACGGCGCTTCACCGAAAATCAGCCAGACATTTTCCGAAGAAGTCCACGCTTTGGACGCCGCTCTGGCAGGTCAGGGAGCCGTGCTCGCCTCGGAACATCTCGTCGGAGATCAATTGAAGATAGGCGCGCTCCTGCGGCTGTCGGACATCGCCTTGCCGGGGCCAACCTACTGGGCGGTCTTCCTCACGAGCCATCCGGCAAAAGAACGGCTCACGACGCTGCTGGACTGGTTTCGGAAACAAACCTGACGGTCACAGATGCAGATTGTCGTACCGTCGCACCCGCTAGGTCGGCTCAAGCCTGAGAGGTCACGGACTGAAGTCTTCGCAAGAGGATTCAGTTGAGGAAACGGTTCTCACGAAGGACTGCTTTAGCGATACCCACGAACGCGCGAACCTTGGCGGAGGCGGACCTGCCCTCTGGATGCAGGATATGGATGGGCATCGGCGGCTCTTCATACTCGCTGAGTACGATCTGCAGATCTCCTGCCATAAGTGCCGGTCCGATCTGGTAGTGGAGAACTCTCGTCAGCCCCCGGCCTTGTCGTGCGAACGTGATCGCCGCTTCGTTGGTATTGCATTGGAGGGTGGCATCGATTGTCACGCGCTGTTCGTTGGCGAACCGCCATTCAGGCGAGGCCCAGGCGCCTGTCGAGACGGCGATGCGGTGATCCTTGAGGTCCGCTGGAGTATTCGGAATGCCATAACGCTCGAAATAGTCCGGCGATCCGCAGATAACACGCCGGACAGTGCCGACCTTTATGGACGAAAGACCCGAGTCCGGGAGACGGCCGATACGGACGGCTACATCGATCCCTTCATCGACAATATTGACGGGGCGATCAACGAAAAGGGTCTTGGCCTTCATTGCGGGATAAGCGTCGAGATATTGCATCACTATCGGAAGCACATGCATTTGGCCAAACAACACTGAAGCGGTCAGGGAAAGCGTTCCCGTCGGCGTGGCATCGGAGCCTCCCGCTGCGGCCTCTGCTTCAGCGATGTCCGCAAGAATCCGGCGGCAATCCTCGAAATAGCGTGACCCTGTCTCGGTCATCTTTACCGAGCGCGTCGTTCGTACGAACAGACGCGCTCCGATGAGATCCTCGAGTGAAGCGACGGCGCGTGTCACTGCAGGCGCGCTCATATTCAAGTGTCGGGCAGTTTCTGCAAAACTCTCGGTTTCGGCGACCTTCACGAATATTCGCATTGCTTGCCAACGATCCAACTGCTTACCTCCCAGTGCTGGAGACAATGGTAGGGATGTCGTGGGCAAGGAAGCAAGTCTTCATGAGAAACCGACCGTGGAACAGGAGCTCGACTGCCGGAATGCCGCGGCCATCTTCTCGATTTCCGCGCAGCTTCGCGCGCACAGTCCTGTGCGAAGAGCACGCTGACGGTTTTCTTCACAGACCGCCAGCGCCAGGGCTATCGCCATCGATGTCTTGAGATCGAAGCTGAACCCCCTTCGCGCGACGTCTATCTCTGCTCCCATCATGCCGATGGCGCGTGCGGATGCTTCCTGTTTCCGAAGCAAGAGAGAGTTGTTGCTCGTCGCAGTGAGCGCGAGTTCCACTGGCAGTCGGATGCGCTCGTCCAGCTTGAACCCGGTCATGGTCGATTTCTCCCAAACGTGGACCGTGATCCAGAGCATTTCCGCTTTTCTTTGGATCGCGAAACACGCTAACTCTTATATTAATGCGATTCTCGGACACTAAACCGCTTCGCACTTTTGCTGAGTTTGCCTTAAAAGCCGAAGTCGCTCAGGTCGGGGTGACCGTCTGGCCGGCGGCCAAGCGGCCAGCGAAACCTGCGCTCGGCTTCAGTGATCGGACGTTCGTTGATGCTGGCATGGCGGGTTCGCATCAGGCCGTCCTCGGCGAATTCCCAGTTCTCGTTGCCATAGGCGCGGAACCATTGACCGCTGTCATCGCAATACTCATAGGCGTAGCGCACTGCGATCCGGTTTCCTGTGAAGGCCCAGAGCTCCTTGATCAGGCGGTATTCCAGTTCCTTATTCCACTTGCGGGTCAGGAAGGCTTCGGCTTCGGCACGGTTTGTAACGAATTCAACGCGGTTGCGCCACCGCGTGTCCAAGGTATAGGCGAGAGCGACTTTCGCGGGATCGCGGGTATTCCAGCCATCTTCCGCAAGGCGGACCTTTTCGACGGCGCTTTGCTCCGTGAAAGGGGGAAGGGGGGGGCGAGACATCTTTTGGCTCCTCTGGTTGTCGAAACGACGTTCTCATATGTTCACAGTCAAGGCGGTCTGAAGCTGAAGATCGAGGTCGGGAATGTGGAGCAGTCCCGCCCTCAGACAGCAAGCTGGATACCGCCCCGGTTCTGGTCTGAAGGGACGGCGCAGCAGAGCAGGACCTCACCTTCGTCGACCTTTGCGGTCGGCTCCTTCAGATAGGTCACCGCGCCCTCGATCAGTTGGGTGCGGCATGTGCCGCAGTTTCCAGCCCGGCAACTGAACTCGGGTTCGAGACCGCGTCCTTCCGCCAGTTCCAGCAATGTGCCGGACCCGGGCGTCCAACGCGCCTCCTTCAGCGAATTCATGAACATGACAGGCACCGGCCGGGTGGATGGCAGCGTGCGGGCCGGAACTGGCACGATCGCGGCCACGTCAGAGGTTCGTTTCAGGGACGAAGGGCCGAAAGCCTCGGTATGGATGCGGTCGTCAGTGATCTCTAGGCCGCGAAGCCCGTCATAAATCGCCTGGGAGAACGACGGCGGACCACAGAGATAGAAATCATAGTCGTTAAACGGCAGGTAGCGGGCAAGCAGCGCCATGTCGATTCTGCCGGCGGCATCGTAATCGATGCCCATTTCGGCACCATCGATGTTGCTCAGGACGCGAACGACCTGCATCGCGCCTTTCGTCGCCGCGGCAAGTTCGGCTATTTCCTTTTCGAAGGGACGCTCGTCCTTTGAACGCGCGGCATGGAACAGCGTGACGGGACGAACTCGCTGCGTGCGAAGCCCTTCGTAGACAATGTGACGGAGCATCGCGAGCAGTGGCGTAATCCCGACGCCGCCGGCAACGAGCACGGCTGGGCGTTTCGCCCCGGCGTCAATCGTGAAGCCGCCGGCGGGTGCTCGCGCCTCGATTATGTCGCCAACGGCAACGCTGTCGTGCAGAAACTGCGATACCAGTCCGTTCCGCTTGACACTTATGCGGTAGGTGCCGTCCGAGGGAGCGACGGAAAGCGAGTAGGTGCGGATCACGGGCTTTTCGCGGCCTGGCGGCGTCACGCGAATCGGCAGGTGTTGCCCGGCGGCATGCGGCAGAAACCCCGCACCATCGCCTGGCTGCAGGTGGAACGAGCGGATCGTTTCGCTTTCCTTGACGATCCTGGTAACAGTCAGCGGGCGCCACTGCCTGGCAAGTTCAGCCGCGCGCAGCCGGTCGGCAGCCTGCGCCCAGTTGCCCGTCATCAGGGTACTTGGGGACCAACCGTCCTTTTTGAAGCCCCAACGCAGAGCCAAGGCATTGGCGCGGCGGACGATCCGCCGGGGCTTGAACGTCCAGAGTCGTTCGGCCCCCCGGAGGGCCGCGATCTCGGGGGAGTCCAGAATGACCTCCGCGTCACCGGTCATCTGCAGCATGTCGCCTGTCGTGAAGCCCACGAAAAGCAGCCCCGCCTTGCCGTTCAGCAGGATGTTGCCGAGCGTCGCGAAGAACAGGTTGCCGTCGAAGTCCGGGATCGTCAGCGTCCCGTCATCCCCGACACGGACGAAACCGGCATTTCCGCCACGATGGGAGACATCCACCTGCCGCCTGTCTTCGCGGTCGACATAGGATGCGACGAAGAAGGCGTCGGCACTTCTTATCATGGCACGGGCCGGATCGTCGAATTCGGGAAGGTCCTCCATGGTGCCAGAGAATGCCTGCCCGGGTTCGCGGGTGAACGCGAAATCACGCAGTTGGATATAGCGTGGACAGTTTCCGAAGCTCTGGTCGACGTTGACGCGAAAGCCGTCTTCCATCGCGGAAACGAACCCGTTCATGCGATTGCGCCGACGGGTATGCATCTCGATGCCGAGCAGACCGACCGGCTTGCCGTCCGCGATGCCCCCGCTGGCAGGGTCGTTTGCGTCCGTCGGCGCCGCAATGTCGAGCACGGTCGGCGAAGGAGAGGATATGAAGCCGAGATGGCCTTCGACGAAGGTCGCCCATGCGTCATCCACGGAATCGACGCTGCCGAGCACGATAAAGGGGAGTTGGGCGTAGAAGTCGCGATGCTGGTCGGGCATGTAGTCGCGGACGACGCGCTGGCCGACTTCGGCCATGCGTTCGACGACGCCCACCTTCTCTTGAAGGAGTCTTTCGCCTTCATGCCATGTCGGCAGTGTCTTGTCGTGCATGTCCCGCCCTCCAGGAGTGGCAGAGCGCGCGGGCAGGCACGCTCCGCTCGCATTCAGGCTGCTGCGAGGCCGACCGGCGTGCGGACGAAATCCACAAAACCCGGCAGCGCTTCCACACGGCGGAGGAAGGCGCCGACGGCCGGGTAGTCCGAAAGATCGACGTTTCCTTCGGGAGCGCGTGCCACATAGCTGTAGATGGCGACGTCTGCGATCGTCGGGCGGTCGCCAACCAGCCAGTCGCGACCGGTGAGCTGGCTTTCCATTCTGCCCAGTACCGTGTGCGCGCGATTGATGACTTCTTCCGGATTGAACTTGGCGCCGAAGACCGTGATCAGTCGCGCGGCGGCCGGGCCATAGGCGATTTCGCCGGCGGCAACCGACAGCCAGCGCTGGACGACGGCGGCACCCTTCGCATCGTCCGGCAGCCAATCGGTGCGGGCGGCCTTCTTCGCGAGATAGACCAGGATCGCGTTGGAATCGGAAATGAAGACACCACCGTCGTCGAGGACAGGGACCTGACCGAACGGATTCATTTCGAGGAAGTCCGTCTTCTTGTGTGCGCCCGACTTGAGATCGACTTCGACCAGGTCATGAGACAGGCCGAGCAGCGAAAGGAAGAGCCGTGCCCGGTGAGAATGGCCCGACAGCGGATGGTGATAAAGCTTCATTCTGCGCTCCTGCGAGTGTCGTCCGGGTCCATTCCCGATCCGCAGTCGCAGGGTGCTACGGACGATATTCAGACAGAACGCCCAAAGTTGGCACTTCATTATTACGCGATTCGTAATAATCGAACTTCTGCACCAGTCGGGAAAACAGGTAGCGCATACAGCGCACGCTGATCCGCTCCCCTGACAACGATACGCAATGATACGAAAGTGTTCCTATTCATGCGTGTCGAGGATTGAGCGGTAGAACCGACTGTGGTCTCCATCAAACCCGTCGATACCCCGTTTGGTCAGTATAGTGCGCGTTGGCGGATCGAGATGCCAGATCGCCTTGTCCGAAGCCCCTTCATACCAACGGATGTTGAACGCGCAGAGGTTCTTAAAGAAGAACAGCTCGGCATAGTCGTCTATGTGATCGCGAATCCACCACGCGAGAGGTCGGTAGTCTTCGGTTTTCCTGTAAAATTCGAGATAGGCCGGGATGAAAACGGTTACGGTTCCGCCAAGATGCCCATCGCTGTCGTGCCGGTCCCAAATGTGGCGTGCAGCATTCAGATCATTGTCTGTACACCAGCAGGCGGTGTCTCCCGCTCGAAAACGTTCGTTACAGAAGGCATTCAGGGTTGGAGAGCGGTAACCGCTGCGCACCGACACATGGCCGAACGCGCGTTTTAGCGGCTCCAGCAGCCGCGTTGCGACCGCACGCCCCACCTGCAAGGCAAGCTCAGGATCGTCGGGAACATTCGGAATTCCGTAAAAATTACCGACCTCCGAATACAACATCTCGCGCATAAAGAAATGTTCGGAAAGCTGCTGCCGCCCGAAGTCGGTCAACGCGGCAACATCCTTGATTGGTTGAGTAAATGCCATCTGACTAACTCTCCATGCTGAGCAGGGGGGGCACGGCTATCGCTCCCACTTAGCGGTCGTTCAAAGAGACTTTAAGGACACAGCAACCCGATAGGCTATCGGGGCAAGCGCACACGCCAGATTCGATCGTCGTCCACACGATCGCCGAGCTGAAACGTGCATCGTCCTACCTCTTCAAAGCCGTAACGAGCGTAGAATCGCTTGGCACGCTCGTTGTGATCAAAGACCGTCAGGTAAACTTCGCGTGCATTCTCGGTAGCTGCGGTTTCGAGAGCCCAACTCGTCAGGCGATCAGCAACGCCGGTACCATGCCACTGCCGCACGACGTAAAGTTGCTGCAGCTCCAACGCTGTCGGATCCGGATTAACGGCAGGCGCGCGGAGCGGGGTCAGTTTCGCATAGCCGATCGGCTGACCTGCGGCCACCCCCACCAGCCAGCGCACGCCAGGCGCGTTGAAGTCCCGCGACATGGTTCCGCCGGGACGATACACTTCCTCACAAAAACGCTCGAACGCGGCTGGCTCGTAGCGCTGCGAGAAAGTGTCGGTAAATACGCCTCGCGCGACCGGCAGCAGGCGATTGAGCAGGTCTGTATTTGGCTTCAGGAAAGCCACTTCTTCCAACTGCATAGATATGTCTCCCTGGTTGCTTGAACGCGCTTCAAATGAGTTGTTGGAACGTTTTCGCAACTCACGTACGCACAGGCGCGTTCTCCAGCAGGTCTTACCGACACCTGTCAGTTGCCTGCCTGAACGACGCACTATTCATGACGACAAGACAGAGCGCCGGAGCCACCGCTATGGCGATGCAGAGCCACCTGGCCGCATTGGCCGTGTCCATGCCGTCACCATCGCCGCTCGCCCCCGCAAGATTGACCACCAGTCCCGCGAAGGCCGCTCCGAATGCCGTGGCGCAAAGCTGCACCGTCATGATGGAAGAGGCCGCATTGTCTTCCTCGCCCTCTGGCGCCATCCGCAGCACAGCAGTCGACAGATGCGGATAGGAAAGGCCGACGCCTACTCCGCCGATCACCAGAGCTGCACAGATGAGGGTGAGCGGAAGCCAATCGCTGTCCACACTCGGCCAGGGTATGACGACACCGAGCACACCCATGGAGACAAGAGATAGAACCGGCCCTGCGTGCACCGCCCTGATGCGGCGATTACCCTGAAGCCCGGACCCATAGATTGCCGCCGCAGTCCAGCCCGCTGACATAACGGCGGCGATGTAGCCGGCTTGAAGAGGCGAGCTGCCATGCAACTCCTGCAGGAAGAGCGGCAGGAAGATCTCGGTGCAGGTGACCGTGACAGCCAGAAGCGCGGACGCAGCGTAGAGGCTGCCGAGCGCTGTGGGTAGTGTGAGCGTGCCGGCCGGGAGCAGTCTGTGCTTCGCCCGACGCTCGGCCACGACCATAAGTGCGACCAGAACCAGAGCCACCGTCATTGCGCCAGCCGTTGACGATATCCCGGCGCCGACGCCGCCCCAGGATGCGGCAAAGACGGCGAGCGTCAGCAGAGCAAGCTGCACGACAGGCAGCGGCTCCATCTCACCCGATCCCTCCTCGCGTGACGGTAGGACGAGGACTGCCGCGAGAGCAACGATCCCCGCAAGCGGAACCAGGAAGAAGAATGCGCCGCGCCACAGGCCGATCTCGGCGAAGATTCCACCGACCGCTGGACCGAGAAGGGTTGCAATGCCCCACATGCTGGACAGAAGCGCCAATGCGCGGGGCCACAGCGGTTCCGCGAAGACCCGGCGGACCATGGCATAGGCCAGCGCCAGCAATACGCCGCCACCGAAGCCCTGGATGAACCGCCCGACCAGCATGATTTCCATCGTGCTGGCAGTGGCGCATACCAGCGTACCGCCAATAAAGATGACCGTGGCCACGAGATAGCTGCCCCTCGGCCCTCCGCGGACAAGGAGCGGAGAGGATAGCGCTGCGCCTAGGATCGACGCGATGACAAACAGCGTCGTGTTCCAGGCGTAGTAGTCCAATCCGCCGATCTCACGGACGATGGACGGCAGGATCGTTGTCGAAATGTAGAGGTTGACCGCATGAAGGGCGACCCCGCCGCTCAACGCGAGGGAGCGGATCAGGTTGCCGCCGGAAAGCAGATCGCCCCAGCCTGGCGCGGTTGAAATCGTGTCCGTCCTCGTCATTGAAGAGTCTTTTCTGCGTCGCCGAGACGCGCGAGTTTGTCGGGATTGCGCATGATGTAGACGCCTTTCAGTGAACCTCGCGCGTCGCAGGCGAGGCTGACAGATGCGGCGATGTTCGCACCGTCGAAGACAAGCGCTCCACGGTTACCGTTGATGTCGGCGGGCTGCCATCTGTAACCCTGCCAGTAGCCATGAAGGGCTTCGCCCAGGAAATTGAGCACGTCCGTCTTGCCGAACAGGGGCATGAGCAAGGTTGGGGCCTTGCCGCCGCCATCGGCCCGAAGCTCGATGTCCTCTGCCATCAGCGCCGCGAGTTCTGTGGTCATTCCAGTCATGACCGCTGTCTGAAAAGCTGAGAGCAGTTCGTCCTGTCGCTCCTTTGGCACGGTCGCACCCGGTTCTGCACGCCCGACACGACTGCGCGCGCGTGAAACCAGCTTGCGGCAGGCCGCCTCCCGGACGCCTAGCGTAGCGGCGACATCCTCGTAGGACTGGTCGAATATCTCGCGCAGGAGAAAAGCCGCCCGTTCCTTTGGGGCGAGACGCTCCAGCATGAGCAGGAAGGCGAGAGAGAGTGATGCGGACAGTTCCACTACGCTTTCCGGCGTTTCCTCGGTCATCGTCTGGATCGGCTCCGGCAGCCACGCGCCTACATAGTCAATCCGCGTGCGGCGCGCCGAGCGCAGCATATCGATGCAACGGCGCGTACAGGCGGTGGTCAGCCAAGCCGCGGGATCGGAAACAGCCCCGTGCTCAGCGCTTCGCCACTTCAGCCATGTGTCCTGAACAGCATCTTCCGCTTCCGCGAATGAGCCGAGAATACGGTAAGCCAAACCAGTCAGAAACGGCCGCCGGGTCTCGAAAATGTCTGCGTCGCCCCCCATGTCAGTGCGCAGACACTTGAATGCGATTCCACAGATTGATCATCGCAACAGTGGTCGTGAGCGCGCTGATCTCGGCATCGCTGAAGTGCGCGCGCAGTTCGGCGCGCAGCGCGCCATAGTCGGTCTTGCGCTCGATCTGGGTCAGCGCTTCCGTCCATGCAAGAGCGGCGCGTTCCTTGGCGGAAAAGTCGCTCACATGATCCCAAACCACCAAGCGATCAAGCCGTTCATTGGTCTCGCCGTCGTCTCTGGCTTCCTTCGTGTGCATCTTCACGCAATAAGCACAGCCGTTAAGCTGGGATGCACGGAGCTGGACGAGATGGTGTAACATCCGGTCCAGACCATGTTCATCGATAGCAACGTGCACTTTTTCCAGCGCAACGAAGACATTGGGCACAGTCTTGTAATGATTTACGGGCTTATTCGTCATAGTCGCATCCTATAGTGAGCGTTACATCCCTATGACGATCCACAAAGGCAGTTTGTGACGTGCACCTCCAAAAATATGCGGTTCACGATCTGCCCCGCGTAGCCACTGTCCGCGGATGTTCAGACGTGTGCCGCTGAATTTACAAAATCTGGTCGGCTCGCTACGATATCACAGCGAGTGTCCGCCTGGTCACTGCAGGATCTGATTCTTGGCGATCGAGGAACGCGTCGCCGAGAGCGAAGCATCGCTATCAATCGTTCCTCTTCGCCACCGTGCAGACGACATTCCCTTCGAGTCGGAACGTCAGACGATTGCGACGTCACCGACAAAAAGTCAGTTATTGGCGAACAGCCCATCAAGGGGGACCGCAGGAGAAGCCGAGCGGCAACAATCCAGTTGAGCCGAACAATATCCTGAAAATTCAGATCTGGCATTCTTTATTTTAGAGTTTACATCAATGATTGCCAGGCGGATATATTTATTTCTATTAAAATCAATGTTGCGCAAAAAGAAATCATCGGTGGGCAAGCGTTCCGCTTGCGCGAACAACGTTCTTCTTTATTCAGGCTATTCTAAATTTCCATAGTCTCGGAATCTCTCTGTCAGGGCGCAGTATCGTTCGCCCGCGAGTAGAGAGGGTACGCCATGCTAAGCGTCGATTGGCGTGCACCGGCGACTTACGGGCACGCAAAAGCTATTCCCCCTGCCGGCTTTGCCTGGGAGTATCTCCGCCGTCACGAGGACTATCATCGTGATTTCCAGAGTATAACGCGAAAGCCGGAGCCGACTGCGGAGGAGCTGGAAACATTCTCGCGGCGATGGGGTTTGCGATTTCCCGTGTAACCCTGAAATCCCTCCTGACCGACAGTCCTTGTTCTGGATTCCAATCCTTCAACCACAAGCGATCCGCCTGTTGCCGGCGCCGCCTGAGACCGGGGAGACAGAACCAATCGTAAGATTGACCCATCTGCCCGGTCTCGACCTCCGGTATGCAGTGGACGGTTGGCATGGCCTTTGGAATGTGGATGGCGTCACACACCAGTTCTGGCTGCCTCAGTCCCTGCCTGATGCGGCAGCGTTCTATGCCGTATCGCTTCCGATGGACCCTTATATGGAGCTTCGTGCTCATGCTGCTCGCCGATTTTGGCGATCACTTAATGGGCGAGCTCCTGGGCCAGATTTTCGCACCATGCCAGCACAATTGCGCCGGTTTCATACTCGATCCTTGCGAGCCCTCGACGCTCGATTACGAAGCGAAAGCTATCGAACCATCGCCGAAGTCTTGCTTGGGTTTCGAGGCACCAAGGAGGATTGGGAGATTGATCCACGCAAGAACCAGGCTCGCCGCCTGGTAGCGCATGGCCTGAACATGATGCGGGGCGGCTATCGCCTGTTGCTGCATTATCCTATCAAATCGCCCGCTCGATAATTCGTCGGCAGTGATCAACGCTTGGCCGCGACCGCCTGCTCTAAAATACGACGGTATCCCGTATTCGTTAGCCATTGGGCTCGCGCGAGATGGCTTTCCCAACATTGCCGCGTCCGTGCCCCGTCGCTGATAGGATCGCGATGCAGCACGAGCCGAGCGACTTCCTGCCAATCCGCACCTGCTGCCTGCGCGTCCAGAAGGCGCAAATAGGTGACGTAGTGCCGTTCATCATAAGGCGTAATGTCACCTCCGCTTGGCGCTTGGTCGTCTACATCGGGATCAAGTTCAACAGGCGTTTGCATAAGCAATCCCCATATAGGGAAGGTTTCGTCTGCGGTGCGCCCCCGCAAACATCCTCTCTGACTCTTGGTGATCGGGGAGTTCGAAACCGCTGTTACACGGCCCCATGGCCTTTAGCTCGGTGAACCTGTTGCATACGCCACAGGCTCCCCGACCATAGGTCAAGGAGTGTGTTGCCGTATCGGCCGGCAACAACCGGTAACAGAGGGGTTTCGACGCCCCGGAGCAGCGCGTCACTACTCCGCCGACAGTCATAGCCGAACCGCGCGCGAATGTCTTGGCCGAATCCATGCGGCCGGCAGCGAGCCGCTGAATTCCCTCAACTTCTTCGCTTAGCGACGGCCTTCAAGGGGTGCCGCCAGCGCGTATGCGCAAATGCGGCACGCTACACGTCGCCGGCCCGCCGCCATCGTTCGCCGTAGCCCGCAGCCATCACGGCAGTGCGCATCAACGACGAACCTGGAGGTGATCCATGGCCATCCGTAATGCGGATATGCCGCCGCGCCTGCTGCGCACTCAGGAAGCCGCGCGCTTCCTCGGCCTGTCCATCCGCACCCTTGAGAAACACCGCACCTACGGGACCGGCCCGACCTATCGCAAGATCGGCGGCCGCGTCCTTTATGCGATCCGCGATCTGGAAGAGTGGGCCGACATCGGCATCCGCAAATCCACCCGCGACGCCAATGTCGGCACGGTTTTCCCCGCGCGTCCGTTGACGCCCGAAGAGCGGGGCAAGTGCTAAATGCTGCACGACGATCACAGCACCGCGCAGCCGACTGAGGCGAGCGAGCGCAACCACCTGGCCCCCTTCGTGGTCGCGACCGGCGACGCGGCCCCCCGCGATCAGCGCGACCTGATGGAGCGGCCCTTCTTCTCGCTCGCCAAGGCCAAGCGAACCGCGCCGATCCTCTACGAATCCGCCGGTGTGCGCGTCGAGGTCTTCGGCATGGCCGAATACGGCATGGCGACCATCTGGGACGCCGACGTGCTGATCTGGGCCGCCTCGCAGATCGTCGCGGCCGAGAACAACGGCCTTCGCACCTCGCGCTTCTTCCGCTTCACGCCCTATCAACTCCTCATGGCGATCGGCCGCGCCACCGGCGCGCGCGAATATCGCCTGCTCAAGAACGCGCTGATCCGCCTGCAATCGACGTCGATCCGCACGACGATCCGGCAGGGCGAGCATTGGCGGCGGCATCAATTCTCGTGGATCAACGAGTGGGAGGAGCTGACCACCCGCGACGGCCGTGTCGAGGGCATGGAGTTCGTCCTGCCGGACTGGTTCTATCGTGGCGTCACCGACCGTTCGCTCGTGCTGGCGATCGACCCGGCCTATTTCCGGCTGACCGGCGGCATCGAGCGGTGGCTCTATCGCGTTGCCCGAAAGCACGCCGGCCACCAGCCGCACGGCTGGTTGTTCGAGGTCGCCCACCTTCACCAGAAATCAGGCAGCCTGGCGCGGATTTCCGATTTCGCGCTCGACCTGCGCCGCATCGCCGCCAGGCAATCGCTGCTCGGCTACCGCCTCGAAATCTACCGCGAAGGCCGCCGCGACCTGCTGCAAATCCGGCCGCTCGATCCGTCCACAGTGCCTGTGGACAACGCTGTGGAAACACTCGTGACTTCGGGCGCAAAGGGTATCGGGACTTCGGCCGCAGCACTATCGGGATTTCGGGCGCACGGACCCCAGTTAAGCCTTTGGCCCGAAACGCGGAATCCGGCTGCTAACTTAGAGTCTAACAGAGAATCTAACTTTTCTTCTTTGACGCACCCGCGCGCGAGGCGTGGTGCCGGTGCCGCCCGATCCATCGCCGACGTGCTGCGCGACATGCTCGCCGACGACGACCGCCATGGAGGCCGGTCATGAGCGGCAGACCTTCGCACCGCGCGCATGGTCGTCCGCTGCCGGACGGGCCAGCGCCGTTCACCACCCTGGTCGAGCTGACCTTCGAGAAACGCAGGGTCGAGCACTGGATACGCTTCGGCCGCAAAGCCTACGAACAAATCCTCGACCGTCGCCGAAGCGTCGTCGGCTTCTCACCCGAGAGCATCTTCGCCTTCGTCCGCTGGGCGGCGGGCGAGCATGGCACGATCGTCTCGCGCATCGACATCGTGCGCGCTATCGGCCGCGGCGAGCCGTTCCAGACGCTGCCCTTCGTTCGCCCTGGTGGCGACATCCTGCTTCGGCTCGACGGCTGGCCGAAGGTGCAGCGCGCGCTTGAAGCGATCGACGCGGTGGAAGCCCTCGGCCTCGATGCCGCCGACGCTTCGCCCGATCACTGGCGGCACGTCCATAACCGGCTCAGCGCCGGGCTGGAGCCGAGCGCCTACACGCCCGAGCGCCATGCCGCATGGATCGGCCGCCGGAGGATCGATCCATGAGCCGCCGCCACATCCTAGCGGTGACGCTGCTCGCCGTAACCGGCGTCGCCGCCACCAGCGTCGCCGACATGCCATTGAGGTTCCTTTGGAACGTCACCGCCAGCGCGCCAGTCGGCCTCTACACCGTCGAACCGGCTGACCGGCTCACCGTGCCCGAGCTGGTCGCGGTCATGCCGCCCGAACCGCTCGCCGGATTCATGGTGGCGCGTGGCTATGTCGGGCGCGGCCTGCCGCTGCTGAAGCGCGTCGTCGGTCTTCCCGGCCAGCGGGTTTGCCGCATCGGTCGCACCGTCACCGTCGATGGCGTGGCGATGGGCGATGCGCTCGACCGTGACCGGATCGGCCGCGAACTGCCCGTCTGGCGCGGATGCCGCGTCGTCGCGCGGGACGAGCTCTTCCTGATGAACAGCGAGGTCCGCGATAGCCTGGACGGCCGCTACTTCGGCCCGCTTCCAGCGAGCGCCGTCGTCGGCCGCGCGCTGCCGCTCTGGACCGACGAGGACGGCGACGGCCGCTTCGTCTGGCGCACGCCGACGCACTGATTTCCCAACCACAACACTAGCAAGGAGACTTCCTATGCCGCAGATTGGTCAATTCTCGCGCGACGCATCCGGCTTCGCCGGTGAGCTTGTGACGCTCACTCTCAAGCGTGAACTCGTCATCGTTCCCGCCGAACATTCGGACGCAGAGAACGCCCCGGACTACCGCGTCCATGTCATTGCGCATGACGGCCCCGAGGTCGGCGCGGCGTGGAAACGCACCGGCGAGAAGGCCGGCGAATATCTCTCCGTGCTGCTCGACGATCCGGCATTGCCGCAGCCGATCCGCGCCAACCTGTTCCGCGACGACGATGCGGGATCGTCATGGTCCCTGCACTGGACGCGCCTGAAACCGCGCGAAGAGCGGGATTGAAGCCATGCGTCATCCCGTCATCATCGCGCTCAAAGCCTCTATTCCTTTGTTCGCGGGAAAGCCGTCTCATTCCTTCGTCCCGCTCGACCACAAGTCGGCCGGCGCGCGCAGCGAAGGTCAAGGGCGGCCACCGGCCGGCGCATCGCGCGTACCCTTGACCGCAGCGAGCACGCTGGCAGGCTGGCGGTTCGGCGGAGAAAGGCGGGCACGGCGTTATGCCGTTACCCTGCTTGCTGGCGCGCTCGCGCTCGGCGCGGGACCGGCGATGACCTTGGCGCAATCCGCGCCGGTCGCCCGCACGGTCGCCGTCGATCCGCATGGCGGTCATATTGCCGAGGCATCGCAGCGCTTCGGCATTCCCGAGCATTGGATACGCGCCGTGCTGCGCGCCGAAAGCGTGGGCGATGTGCGCGCGATCTCGTCGGCCGGCGCGATCGGACTCATGCAGGTCATGCCCGACACCTGGGCGGGACTGCGCGTGCGCTACCGCCTCGGCCGCGACCCTTACGATCCCCGCGACAACATCCTCGCAGGCACCGCCTATCTGCGCGAGATGTGGGATCGCTATGGCACTGTCGCGGCGATGCTCGCCGCCTACAATGCCGGTCCCGGCCGCTATAACGAGCATCGCGCGACGGGCCGCCCGCTGCCGGCCGAAACCCGCGCCTATGTTACCGCGCTCGCGCCAGCACTCGGCGGCGCGGTCGCGGCCGGGACGCCGGAGAAGCAATCCGGGCCGCCGCCCGATTGGCGCGACGCACCACTCTTCGTCATGCGTACGAGCGACAGGCGCAGCGCCGATCCGGTGCAGACCATCGGCACATCAGGCGACGCTCGCCCGGCCGTTCCGGTGCGCGAGCGCCGCGATGCAGAGCCGCGTGACGGCAGCATGTTCGTTGCGCGGGCCGACGACGGGAGAGCGCCATGAGGATGGCGTTCCCGCGTCCGCTTGCGCTGGTTCCGGTGTGCAGTCAGGCAGGGTCGCGCCTGGCTGCATTCCCGGTCGGAAGGGCGGAAAGGTCAGAAAAGGCGGAGGGCAAGATAAAGCAAACCGGCACCATGCGGCGGCGGTTTCTGGGCAAGCCCTTGTCTGCACACTGTTTTGGGGCGGCGCTGGCGGCACCTTCATTCTGGAGCCCGCGTGCCGCGTCTCGGCGCAAAGCCTTGGCTTTGCAGGGTTTCGACCGGCACTCTAGCCTGAAATCGGGCTGTTCTCCGTGTTTCCGGCCGGAGGCGCGTCCATGAGCGCCGACGATGAATTCCGCTTCCGTCCGAAACCCGGCCGCATCCGCGCCGATATGCCAAAGGCGGGCAAGGCGAAGAGCTTTCTCACCCAGGCGAAGAAGCTCGCCCGCCAGCACAGCAACAGCCCGTCGCGGCCATCATCGTCATCGTCGCCGCGCTCCAGATCGGCGGCGGCCACGAAGGGCGGCAAGGCCGCGCGCTCCGCCAAGGGGCCGGGCCTGAAGCGCGGCCGCGGCGCAGCGTTCGTGCGCGCCCGCACCCTGTCGGGCGGATGGAAGCATAGCGCGCCGGGAATGCGCCGCGTCGTGGTCAAAACCCGCTACGTCCAGGGCGCGGGCAAGAACGGCAAATCCGCCGCCCATATCCGCTACATCCAGCGCGACGGCACCTCGCGCGCCGGCGAGCGCGGCCAGCTCTATTCGGCGACCGAGGACCGCGCCGATGGTGCTGCCTTCGTCGAGCGCGGCACGGACGATCGCCACCAGTTTCGGTTCATCGTCTCGCCCGAGGACGGCGCGGACCTTTCGGACCTCACGGCCTATACCCGCGACCTCATGGCCCAGGTCGAAACCGATCTCGGCACCCGGCTCGATTGGGTCGCGGTCAATCACCACAACACCGGGCACCCCCATGTCCATGTCATCGTGCGCGGCAAGGACGAGCTGGGCCAGAACCTCGTCATCAACGGCGACTATCTCGCCAACGGCATCCGCGAGCGGGCGAGCGATCTGACCACGCTGGAGCTTGGCCCCGTCACCGAGATCGAGCAGAGCCGCAAGCTCTCGGCCGAAGTCGATCAGGACCGCTTCACCCGAATCGACCGGGCCATGACCGAGGAAGCAAATGAACGGTTCCTCGACCTGCGCCATGAGCCTGCCGATCATCGCCGTCGGTTCGACCGCACGCTGCGCCTGCGCCGCCTCGCCAAGCTGGAGAAGATGGGCCTCGCCACCGAGCACGCGCCCGGCGTCTGGGAACTCGGTGAGCGGATGGAACCTGCGCTGCGCGAGCTGGGCGAGCGCGGCGACATCATCCGCAACATGCACAAGGCGCTGAAGGCCGATGGGCTGGAGCGCGACCCCATGACCTTCCAGATTCACGACGCAGCGCCCGAAGTCCCGATCACCGGCCGCATCATCGACAAATATCTCACCGACGAGCTAGGCGAGAACCTGACCGTCGTGGTCGACGGCATCGACGGGCGCACGCACCATGTCGCGAGCATCGACCCGGCCCGCATCGCGGACGCCCGGATCGGCAGCGTCGTCGAGATTGGCCCACCCGACACCGCGAGCCGTCCGTCCGACCGCACCATCGCCGGCATCGCCCAAGGCGGCATCTATCGGCCGAGCCGCCATCTCGAACAGGCCAGGTTCGAGGGCCGCGTGCCGGGCGGCGACTATGATGGTTATGTCGATGCACATGTGCGCCGGCTAGAAGCCCTGCGCCGTGCCGGCATCGCCGAGCGGATCGACGCCGACCAGTGGCGCATCCCCGAGGATTTCGAGAGCCGCGCCGCCACCTATGACGCGGGCCGCAACCGGCAGGCCAATATCCGTATTCTCTCGGCCGCCCAGCTCGAACAGCAGATCGGCGCGGACGGCGCGACCTGGCTCGACCGGCGCTTGGTGACGCCCGACGCTAACGACCTTGCGCCGACCGGCTTCGGCCAGCAGGTTCGCGAGGCGATGGACCGCCGCCGGGAGCATCATATCGAACGGGGCGATGCGGCCCGCCAGCCGAACGGCGGCATCGCCTATCGGCGCAATCTCCTCGCCACGCTGCGCGAGCGCGAGGTCGCCCGCGTCGGCGGCGAGTTGGCCGCGACGAAGGGCCTGCCGTTCCGCGCCGCGACCGATGGCGAGACCGTCTCCGGCAAGTTCACCGGGACCGTCCAGCTATCGAGCGGCAAGTTCGCCCTGGTCGAGCAGAGCCACGAATTCACCCTTGTCCCTTGGCGGCCGGTCATAGACCGACACCTAAGCCGCGAGATCACGGGTGTTGTGCAGGCCGGTTCGGTATCGTGGCAATTGGGACGACAAAGAGGATTGGGGCTTTGACGCGCATGCGCCCCACCGCTTGCTCGCCGAGGCTGGCAACCCGCTCCGCGTCACGATGGCAGTTTGTCTAATCAGTCGCCAGATGGCGTTCTGCCTAGAATGAGGGCGAAGCGGATCAGCACTGTTTTCAGCTTGGTATCCGCGAGGTGCTACCCGACATCAGCAATATCTTCGCCGATCAAACTGCGCAGCATTCGTAAGCCTGCAAGCAGAGCGTCGCGCGGCGGCGCTGAAAGCGCAATTCGCACGGCGTTCGGTGCATGGCCTGGGCCAACTGCAAACGCGCTTCCTCCACAGATGGCGATCCCGCGCTTGGATGCTGCCGCGACGAAGGTCTCTGCCCTCCATTCACCGGGCAGCTCCAACCAAAGATGGTATGCGCGAGGATCGCTCGACATTCTCAAGCCAGATAACACATCTCGTGCCATCGCCTGTCGTGCAACCGCGTCGTCCCGCTTGAGCTTACCAATTCGGTCAGCCGACCCGTCCACGATCAACTGCAAACCCACCGTGAGCGGCAATCCCGAAGCGGACCATGCGCCGGCGCGTATGGCGCCAGCGATCCGATCGCACAGATGTGCTGGCGAGGCGATGAAGCCCAAAGTCACCCCAGGCGCGACACGCTTCGAGAAACTGTCAACCACGATGACATGGTCAGGCGCCAGAGCCGCCAGCGGCTCCGCGTCAGTGAGAAAGCCATAGATCGCGTCCTCGATTGCAATCATGTCAGTTTGCTGAAGTATCCTGGCGATTTCTCGTCGTCGAGAAACACCCATGGTAATGCCCAGTGGGTTGTGCAGGCACGGTTGAAGATAGATTGCGCTCAACGGCCCCGCCTGGTGTGCTTCCAGAAGTGCATCGGGCACTATACCTTCCGCATCGAGTTTGAGCGGCACCAGCGATACTCCGAGCCGCGCGGCAATGCCTTTGACGACAGGATAGGTCAGCGCTTCAACGCCAATCCTGTCGCCAGGTCTGGCGAGCGCTGCTACGGCCGCGGCGATTGCTTGCTTGCCGTTGCCGGTGAACAGAATGTTTGCAGCCTCCGGCGTCCACCCACCGCGAGCCAGAAATCCTGATACGATTGTCCTGACCGGGAGCGAAGCTGTTGCCCCGACAGGCTGGAGCGCCTGGTGAATCGTGTCCAACCGGAGCGTAGAGTGAAAGGCTTGCAATAAATCGGCGGCCTGTTCAGGCAAAATCGGAAAGTTCAGTTCGAGATCGAGCGGGGCGAAAGCTGGCTCGGTAAGCGCAGGATCAGACTGGGCCAGCGCCGACCGGATGAAAGTCCCTCTGCCGACTTCTCCTGAAATCAATCCCCGTCGCGAGAGTTCCGCATAAACTCGGCTGGCCGTGGATGCGGCGATTCCCCGTTGATAGGCAAACTCGCGTTGTGGCAGCAGGCGTTCTCCCGGCCGCAGGCGTCCAGAGGGGCATTGTTGCAGAAGTCGGCTTCAGGACATGATGGCCCTTTCCCCAGCTGAGGTCAGGCCACGCGTTCGATCTCGGCGGTGCCGAGGGCGTTGAAGCGGTTCATCAGGGCGACGCGGATGTGGAT
>NZ_JASSPE010000035.1:0-29473 GCF_030234105.1 Paracoccus sp. SSJ
GGTCTATTCCCCCCTCTCCATGCTCGCCGCACTCGCCAGCGCCTGCGCCATCGGCCTCGCATTCGGATACCTCCCGGCCGTCAACGCCGCAAAACTCGACCCCGTCAAAGCACTCCAAAAAGGGTGAGTGGGGGGAATTCGGGTTCCAAGACAATGCAAAAGAGGAAATATCGTGAAAATCATTCCCCTGCTTGCCCTGATGGCCACGCTGGCCGCCTGTTCGGAGAAGGATGAACCGACCGGGCATATCTACCGCTATCCCGACGGCATAGAGCCCGCAGCCGTCGAGCCTGCGGCACGCAGCGGCCGCGGGTTGGTGGTCGATTATCACAACCATGCGCTGCCCAAACCCGAGGCAGGCCGGCGCTGGGAGTTGCAGCCCGGCGCCTTCCTGCTGGTGGATGCCTCGGGGCGTGTCCTCTCGACCGTGCCGGCGCTTTACTCGGGCCGCTGAACGAAAAAGGCGGCGGCCGGAGCACCCGGTCGCCGCCTTCCCTTTGCCGCATGAGCCGATCAGCGAAGAATGTCCGAAGCCAGCCCCAGCACCTGAACGATCTTCATCGTCCTGGCATCGACCAGGACCACCCGGTCCTCCATGACACGATAGGCCCGCCCGGTTGCCGGTCTTGCCAGCTTGCGCGCCTCGGCGGTCTTCAGCGCACGGCCGCCATTCATGATCTCGCCGACCTTGGGGCCCTTGCGGGTCTGCTCCCCGGCATCGGACGGGGTATGTCTTTTCGTCGGTTCGGCCTTCTGCACGGGCTCGACCTTCTTCGACGGCTGGACCTTTTTCGCCGGCTCGGTTTTGACCGCACAGCGCTGGTCGGCCTGTCCGCAATGCGCGGCGGGGTCCGCCAAGGCAGGAGTCGTCGCCAGGTTCAGCAGCGTCATGGCCACCAGGATCATCATCCTTTTCATGGGCTTCCTCTTCAGCGTTGCGCGTGGATCGGGCCGAGGATGGAAACGATCCGCTTGCTCTTCTGGTCCACCAGCACGAGTTGGTCGCGGATCACGCGATATTCCTGCCCGCGCGGTGCAGGGGCATAGCGGCTGTTGCCGGCGCGCTGGAAGGCACGGCCGTCGCGGCCGCTGTCGCCCACGCGCAGGGCTTGGCGCCCATCCGCCGGAGGCTTGCCTTTCGCTTCCCGCCCCTCTCCCGGGCGGTGATCCGGCGCCTGGCGCGGCTTGTGCCCGTCGCGCCGGGCTTCTGCCGAAGGCGGCGGCCGGTGCTCGCCCTTGGACCGTTCCCCTTTCTTGCGGGCGTCCTTGGACGGGGGCGCGGGGCATTTGCGGTCGTTCTGCCGGCATTCCGGCGGCGGGCCGTCCGGGCGGGTCTCGGCCATGGCCATCTGGCTGCTGCCCAGGGTCGTTACCGCGATCGCGGTGATCATGAAAAAGCGACGCATTGCATCTGTCCTTGCTGTTCTGCGGTCTGGAAGGAGGGTGCGTCGGGCGCCTTTGCCCGACGCGGGCCGGCTCAGCGCGCCGGCGCGGGTTGATGCCGGGGACCAGGCTGCTGCCGTTCCGGGCCTTCATGGCGCGGGCCGTGCGGGCCGGGACCAAAACCCGGATCGACCTGCTGCAACCTCTCCAGCTGGGCTGGCTCCAGCGTCCCGCGCAGCGCGGTCGTTGCAGCCAGCAGCGCGCGGGCCTTTTCGGCGCGGGCCAGCGCATGCTGCGCCACGCGCTCGGCGGCCAGTGGCCGGGCCTGATCGGCGGGTCGCTCATCGCCCTCGGCGCGGGCATCGGCAGCCGGCGGCTCGATGAAGGCGATCAACGCCTGGCTGTAATCGCGCCATGCATCCTGCTGCTCTCCGGTGATGCCAAGATACGTCTCGGTTGCGGCAAGATGCGCGGAAAGGCCAAGAGCCGGCGACATGCCCCCCGGACCGGGGCGACCATGAGGGGCTGCGGCAGGACCAGGCATCGGACGGGCAGCTTCCTCCGCCCTGGCGGGGGGGGCCTCGCCCGCATTCTGCGCCATCGCGGAAAGGGGGGTGCCGGCTGCGCCCAGCAGGGCGGCCACCGCCAGGGCTTTCATCGGGATATTCTTCATCGGACAGACCTTTCATCGGTTGCGATGCCGATGAAGCTACAGTTGCCGCTTGTCCGGCTTAGGTCTTGCCGGTGACGAATTCTTTCCATGCGGCCGAGATTTGCAAACGAGTGTTTCCGAAGGCCGATTCAGCAATGTTTCGTCACAAATTTGCCTGAGCGACGCGTGCCGAAATCCGCTAGAACGGACGGATATCAAGGTGGTGACGATGAACCATATCCTGATCGTCGACGACGATCCCGAAATCCGCAACCTGCTGCGCCGCTATCTCGAGGGGCAGGGTTTCCGCGTCTCGACCGCCGCCGACCGCCGCGAATGCGAGGCGCGCGTGACGGACGGTGCCCCGGACCTGATCGTTCTGGACGTGATGCTGCCCGACGGCTCCGGCCTCGACATCTGCCGCAGCCTGCACGAACACCGGCCGGAACTGCGCATCATCCTGCTGACCGCGCTGAAAGAGGACGTGGACCGCATCATCGGGCTGGAGCTCGGGGCCGACGACTACCTGGGCAAGCCCTTCAACCCGCGCGAACTGGTCGCCCGCATCAAGGCCGTGCTGCGCCGCACCGGCGGGCAGGACGAGCCCGCCGCCGCTGAGGCCCGGACCTACGGCTTTGCCGGTTTCGATGTCGATCCCGGCCAGCGCCGCGTGCGGGCCGCAGACGGCAGCGAGATCGAGCTTACCGGCGCCGAGTTCGACCTGTTGCGCGTCTTTCTGGAACGTCCGGGCCGGCTCTTGTCGCGCGACCAGCTTCTGGACCTGACCCAGGGCCGCGACCGCGATCCGCTGGACCGCTCGATCGACGTGCTGATGAGCCGGCTGCGCCGCAAGCTGGCCGAGAAGGAGCCGACGCCGATCTTCCGCACGGTGCGCAACGGGGGCTATCAACTGGCCGTGCCGGTCAGCGTGGGGGCGATGCGGGGATGAGCTCGCTCCAGACCCGCATCGCCGCCCTGCTGATCGCGGCCATCGTCAGCGTCGTGGTGCTGGCGACCTATACCGCGACCAGCGTGATGCGCCCGCCCTTGCCGCAGGCCACGATGGAGCCGGTGGCGCGGCAGATCCATGCGACCCTGGCATTGCTGGGCCACGGCCAACCCCAGGACCGACCGGGCGCATTGCAACCCGCACCCGCGGGGGGCGAGCCGGACGAGCGGATGTCGCGCTTTCTCGGCGGCGCCCTGCGCCATACCGGCCAGCCGCTCGAGGCGCGGGTCAGCAAGCTGCCGGGCCAGGAATCCTTCACCGCCTCGATCTGGGTCAGCGACGGCCGCTGGTTCATCACCGAGATACCGGACCTGTCGCCACCCCCCGGCCGCTGGAAGGTGCTGGTGATCTGGCTGGCGCTGATCGTGCTGGGCAGCGCCGCCATTTCGATCCACGCCGCGCGCCGGCTGACCCGGCCGCTGCAACTGCTCGAGGATGCGGTGGATCGCGTCGGCCCCGACGGCGTCCTGGAGCAGATCCCCGAAACCGGCACGGGCGAGGTGCGGACGGCGGCACGGGCGCTGAACCGGCTCTCGGCGCAGTTGAGGCAGGCGATGGAAAGCCGGATGCGGCTGGTGGCGGCGGCGGGGCACGACCTGCGCACGCCGATGACCCGCATGCGGCTGCGCGCCGAGTTCATCGAGGACGATGCCGAGCGGGCGAAATGGCTCTCGGATCTCGAAGAGCTGGACATGATCGCCGACAGCGCCATCCGCCTGGTGCGCGAAGAGGTCGGGCTGGACGGGGGCGAACCGATCCGGCTGGACCGTCTGCTGCGCCAGATCGCCCTGGAACTGCACGCGCTGGACCAGAAGGTCGAGCTGGGCGCGCTGCCGCCGCTGACCGTCCATGCCGGCCCCATCGCGCTGAAGCGCGCGCTGCGCAACCTGATCGCCAATGCCGCGACCCATGGCGGCGGGGCGCGCGTGGCGCTGGCGCGCGAGGGCGACGATGCGGTGATCAGGATCGAGGACGACGGCCCCGGCGTGCCGCCCGAACTGCTGGCGCAGATCTTCGAGCCCTTCTTCCGTGTCGATCAGGCCCGGCGCAAATCCTTTCCCGGCGCCGGGCTCGGCCTTGCCATCGCGCGCGAGATCGTCGAGCGCCATCTGGGCCGGATCACCATCCGCAACCGCGAGCCGCACGGGCTTTTGCAGATCTGCACCCTGCCCTGCGCACAATCCGGCCGGTCCTGACCCTCGGCAGATCGGGCGCCTTGCGCATCTGAGGCTCTGGAATGAGAGCGGCAAAGTGAAAAGTGGGTTCCGCGTTCGGGGGTCATGGTCTCGAAAAGGACCATGGCCCCCGGCACGGATCGAAAACGGGCCTCACCAGAACCCGCGATCGAAGGGCCGAGGCAGGTCTAGACGATGTCCGTCACCAGTGGCGCCAGGCCGTCGATCCGCACGGCCACCCGTGCACCGCGAGACAGCGCGCCGACACCCGCCGGAGTGCCCGTAAAGATCAGGTCGCCCGCCGCCAGGCCGACATAGCCCGACAGGATCGCCACGATCTCGGGGATCGACCAGATCATCTGCCCCAGGTCGCCGTCCTGCCGGACGACGCCGTCCACCGTCGACATGATCCGGCCGCGATCCATCGGTCCCGCTTGCGCCGCGGGCGTGATCGCCCCGCAGGTCGCCGAATGGTCAAAGCCCTTGGCCATGTCCCAGGGCCGGCCCAGTTTCTTCGCCTCGGCCTGAAGATCGCGGCGGGTGAAATCGTTGCCGGCCGCATAGCCCCAGACATGCCGTGCCGCCTCGGTCATGGGAATGTCGCGGCCTGCCTTGCCGATCGCCACCACCAACTCGCCTTCGTAATGCAGGTCTGCGGTCCTGGGCGGATAGGGCAAGGGCGCATCGTCCGTCAGCAGCGCGTCCGCAGGCTTCGAAAAGAAGAACGGCGGTTCGCGATCCGGGTCGTGGCCCATTTCGCGGGCATGATCGGCATAGTTGCGCCCGACGCAAAAGATCCGGCGCACCGGAAAGCGGTCGTCGCTGCCGGCGACGGGAACCGAGGGGATGGCGGGCAAGGGAAGAACATGGGTCATGGGCGTCGCTCCTGTCAGAAATCTCAACGGATGCAAAGGGTGCGCGGCAGGTCGGAAAGGATCTCGATGCCGGATCGGGTCACGATCACGGTCTCGGAAGCGCCGACCGTGAAGGCGCCATAGGCCCGCAGCGTGGCCGGAAGGTGAAAGACCATGCCCGGCTCGAGTTCGTGGGACACGCCCGAAAACAGCGACAGGATCGCCCCTTCGCCCCAGTCCGGCGCGAATGCCGCCCCCATCGAATAGCCAATGCGCTTGCGAAAGGCCGCCGCATATCCCGCATCGTCGATGACGGCCTGCGCCGCATCATGGGGCAGGCTGCAAGGCACGCCGGGCCGCATCGACGCCAGCGCCGCATCCAGCGCCCGCAGGGCCACATCCATCATGCGCCGCGCCTCGGCCGGCGGCGACCCGATCCACACGCTGCGCATCAGGGCGGCGTGATAGCGGTCGTGGCTGGCGGCAAGCTCAAGGAAAACCGGATCGCCCTCCAGAAGCACACGCCGGCGCCAGGTCGCGTGCGGCACGCCCGAGCGTGGCCCCGACGAGATCAAGGGCTCCATCGCCATCGCCTCGGACCCGGCCGAGATCGCCGCCGAAAACATGGCGGCGGCCAGGTCGTTCTCGCTGACGCCGGCGGCGCAGCGCTCGATGGCCGCGCCCAGACCGGCCTGGGCATAGCCCGCCGCAAGTCGGATCGCCGCAAGCTCGGCCGGGGACTTGACGGCACGCAGCCCCTCGACCACCGACGCGCCGTCGCACAGATCCACGCCTTCCAGCGCGGCCGTTATGCGGGCGCCCAGCGACTGGCTGACGAACCAGCCGTCGCGCTCGACCGCCAGGCGACGGATCCCCAGATCCGCGACCAGTTCGGCCAACGCCCGGGCCGGATCCTCGCCGTCCTGCCAGGCGCGGATGTCGCGCAGCCAGGTCGAGGCCCGGGCGCCGGTCGTCTCCAACTGACGCACCAGCAGGACAGGCTCCCCCTCCAGCGGGACGATCAGCGCCTGAAAGGCAAAATACCCCGCCGTCTGGCGACCGCAGGCCCAGAAGATGTTCTCGGGCCCGGTCAGCATGACGGCGTCCGCGCCCAGCGGCTGGATGGCAAGCCGCAGGCGCGCGAGGCGCGCGGTGAATTCCGCCTGGGGGAAAACGGCATCGCCGCCTTGCAGGGGGCCGGCCGGCGGCGCGGCGATAAGGTCGTCGATCATCTTCATCTTTTCAGCCTTTGGAGAACCAGCCAAGGAAGCGGTTGCGGACGTTTTCGAAATGCAGCGACATGGCGTCGCGCGCAGCCGAGGCGTCCCCGCGCGAAATCGCCTCCAGCACCGCGATATGCTCGCGCGCCTGCTCGTCGAAACGGTCATGCACGCGGGTGATGGTGCAGCGCCGGGCGACGGCGCGCTGCTCGGCCAGGATGGCGGGCAGCAGTTCCAGCCCGGCGGCACGGGCCACGGCCGCGTGGAAGCGCTCGTCGACCTGCCAGAACTCGTCGAAGCCGACCGAGCGGCCCTCGGCATAGGGCAGCATCTCGTCCCAGACCTGCCGCAGCTCGCCGGTGATGCCGCGCTCGGCGGCGCGCGCGGCGGCGGCGCGTTCCAGCACCTGGCGCAATTGCACGATTTCCAGCAATTGCTCGACCGTCACCGAGCGCACGATCAGCGCGCCATTCGCAAGCCTGCCGATGACGTTCTCGTTCTCGAGCCGCGACAGGGCCGAGCGCAGAGGCGTCCGCGAGATGCCGAGCCGCAACGCCAGTTCCCGTTCGGAAAGCATCGAATCCGGGGCGATGCGCCCTTCCAGGATGTCCTGCTTGATGCGGCGATAGGCGGTTTGCGACAGGGTCTCGGCCGTCATGTCCGGTCCTCCGCAAGGGCAAGGAACACGGCCTCGACCGCCCGGGCGAGGTCGGCCTCGTCCATCGCCTCTTCGGGGCAGTGGCTGCCGTTCCAGTTGCGGATGAAGACCATCACGCTGTCCCAGCCCGCCGCCGCAAAGGCGGCCGCGTCATGCCCGCCGCCTGAAAGCATGCGGCGCGGCCGGTCGCCCAGCCGCTCGGCACCACGCGCCACCAGATCGGCCATGGCCTGCGACAGCGCCGCCGGCTGGCTGCGGCTTTGCCGGCCCAGCTCGAAGCGGATGCCGGGCTGGGCGGCCTCGATCCGGGCGATCTCGGCGCGCAGCAGCCGGTCGGCAAGATCCAGCGCCGCCACGTCCTCGGAGCGCATGTCGAGGCAGAACTCCAGCTCTCCCGCCACCTTGGCCATGGCATGGGCGGGGGTTGCCGCATCGACGCGGCCGAAAGTCACCGTCAGGTCGCGGCCCTGCGCCAGCAATTCGTCCCACACCCGCTGCATGGCCACGACCAGTTCGGCGAATGCCGCCACGGCATCCGCCCTGCCATGGCGCGGCGCCCCGCCGGAATGGGCCCAGGCGCCATGCACCCGCGCCGCGCGATAGCGCAGCCCGCCCCGGATCGCGGTCACGATGCCATAGGGCTCGGCGGCGGCATCCAGCACCGGGCCCTGCTCGATATGGAACTCCAGAAAGCGCGCCGGGGCCGGCGGTTCATGGGCCAGGACCGCATCCGCATCGAAACCCTGATCGCGCATGTGATCGGCAAGGCTGCGGCCGGTATCGACCCGCCGGGCCTGCAGATCCTCGGGGGAAAGCCGGGCCAGCGCCGCGCGCGAGCCGATATAGGAAACCGGAAACCAGACGCTTTCCTCGGCCCGGGTCACGGTCAGGACGATGTCCATCGCCGGGGTCGCGCCATGCGCCCGCAGCGCCGCGATCAACGCCAGCCCGCCCGCGACGCCGGCCTGCCCGTCATAGGCGCCGCCCTGGCTGACCGTGTCGAGATGCGAGCCGACGTAAAGCGGCACCGCCGCCGGATCGCCGCCCCTGAGCCGGGCGAACAGGTTGCCGGCCGGATCGCGGCGGACCTCCAGCCCCAGCGCCTGCGCCTCGTCCTCGACGACGGCATGGGCGGCGGATTCCTCGTCGCTGTAGGAGGGGCGGGTATGGCCCGGCCCGCCCTGCGTGATCGCGTTCACGCGCGACAGGACGCGGGCGATCGTGTCGCCGATGACGGTGTTCTGGCGGCGCGCGGCAAGGATGGTCATGCGGTCTGGCTCCAGACTTCGGGATTGATCGCGGTTTCGGGCAGCCTGCCGGAAAGCGCGGAAATGACATGGCGGGCGGCGGCCTCGGCCACGCGCTTCAGCGCGTCCTCGGTCGTGCCGCCCAGATGCGGGGTAAAGACGACATTGGGGAAGGCCGCCAGCGGCCCCTGCGGCGCATCACCGGACCAGACGTCGAGCCCGGCCCCCGCCAGCCGCCCCGAGGCCAGCGCCTCGCAAAGCGCCGGCTCGTCGACCAGCCCCGCACGGGCGAGGTTCAGCAGGATCGCCCCCGGCTTCATGGCCCGGAACTGCGCGAGGCCCATCATGCCCCGCGTCTCGGCCCGCAACGGCGTGTGCAGCGAGACCAGATCGGCCTGCGCCAGCCCCTCGGCAAGATCGGCGGCGCGACGATAGGGCGCCGTATCCGAGGCGCGCGGCGAATGGACCAGCACCGTCATGCCCAGCGCCCGGTCCAGCATGCGGCCGAAGCTGCGCCCGATGGCACCCCAGCCGACGATCAGCGCGGTCTTGCCCGACAGCTCGGCGAAGCGGGCGGATTCGCGAAATCCGGCGACGCCCGCCCGCTGCGCGCGATCCGCCGCCGGGATGCGCCGCGCCACGGCCAGCGCCAGGCCCAGCGCCAGCTCGGCCACCGATTGCGCGTTGGCGCCCGGCGTATTGGCGATCACTACCCCGCGCGCGGCGGCGGCACCCTTGTCCACCGGATCATGGCCGGTGCCGTGGACGACCACCACGCGCAGCTCGCCGGCCGCGGCAAAGGCCGGGCCGGACAGGCCGGCGTCGCGGGTGATGACGGCCTGGCAGCCGGCGATGTGGCGCGCCACCGTCGCCATGTCCGGCGCGGGACAGGGCACCGGCTCGATGCCGTTCTCGCGCAGCAGGGCCAGGCCCGATTCGTGGATGGGTTGGACGATCAGGCATTTCATGGCGCGGTCTCCGCCGAAATCCGGTCCAGGCGGTCCAGGACGGCATCCCGTGCATTTTCCAGATGCCGCACCATCCCGGCGGCCACGGCATCGGCATTACCCGAGCGCACCGCGTTCAGGATCTCCAGATGCTCGTCGCAACCCTGCAGGAAACGGTCGGGCACCTGGGTATGGTCGAAGACGCAGGTGCGCCGCCTCAGCGAGGCGACGACGGCGCTGATCGTCCGGTTGCCCAGCGGTTGCAGCATCATGTCGTGGAAGTCGTTGTCGGTCTGGAAATGACTACCATCCAGCTCCGGGCCGGCCGCCATCAGGCGCCGGATACGCTCCTCCATCGCATCCACCTGTGCCGGCGGCAGGCGCACCGCCGCCCGCGCGGCAAAGGGCTCAAGCTGCAAACGCAGGAAAAAGATCTCCTCGAACTCGCTGCGCCGCATGTGCCGGACACGCGTGAAACGGCCCGAGGTCTCGGCCAGCCCTTCGCTTTCGATACGCTTGATCGCCTCGCGCACGGGGGTGCGCGACATGCCCAGCCGCTCGCCCAGCGGTGCCTCTTGCAGGGCATCACCCGACTTGAGCGCACCCTCGAAAATCATGCCGATGATCCGGCGATGCGCTTCCTGCGACAGGTTCGACGATATGCTCATGCCTTGCGCCCCTTTCTCATGACCGCTTCCGCCCAGACGACTTCCTCGGGGAAGACGATACCGCCCACAAGATCGCAGGAAAGCAGATAGTCCGAGCGCAGGATGCCCTCGGGCTTGGCGACCAGCGCGGCAAGGGCGTCCCGCAGCGCGCGCGCGCGGGCGATGCCGACCCGCTCGCCCTCGTTGCGAGAAACCGCCGCGAAGCGAATGCGGCTGCCGACCGGAAGCTGCGCCAGGCGCGGCAGGTCGGCCGAAATCACCGTGGCGATCTTGGGATAGCCGCCGGTGGTCTGGCTTTCCACCAGCAAAACCAGCGGCTGGCCCGATCCCGGCACCTGGATCGAGCCGGGCACGGTCCCGTCCGAGACGATGTCATGCCCGCGCGCGGCAGGCAGGCAGGCATCGCCCAGCACCATGGCCATGCGGTCGCGTTGCGGCGTGACCAGGAACTCCTCGCCCGTCAGCCTGGCCAATGTCCCGGCATCGAAATAATCCTGCTGCGGTCCCAGCACGACGCGGATCGGCCCCTGTCCGCGCGGCAGGCTGGCCCCTTGCAGCGGCGAAGCCGGGCGCAGACAGGGGACATCCGGCTGGTCCGCGCCCAGCGGCAGGATATCGCCCCCGCGCAGGCAGCGCCCATCGACCCCGCCCAACCCGCTGCGCAGATGCGTGGCCCGCGACCCCAGGACCGGCGCCGTCGCGATGCCGCCGGAAAAGGCCAGATAGGCCCAGACCACCTCTCGGGCCAGCCCGATCCGCAGCAACTCGCCCGGCTTCAGGCGGTGGCTTTCGCCGGCCTGCACGATGCGGTCGTCGATGCGGATGTTGCAATCCCCGCCCGCGACGGCAAAGCGCACCGGGCGCGAGGTGGTGAAGCTGCCGGCCGGACCGGCGAATTCCAGCGCCGCCATGCCCGACGCATTGCCGCAAAGCGCATTGGCCAGTGCCATGGCGGCGGCATCGACCGGACCGGCATCCGAGACGCCCATATGCCGCAGCCCGATCCTGCCCGCGTCCTGGACGGTCAGCATCGGCCCGGCGGAAACGATCTCGACGCTCATGCCATGGCCTCGGGTTGGAGAATCGCCTCTCCTGCCGCGACGCGGCCGGCCAGGGCCTGGGCCTCGGCGGCATCGATGGGACGAAACCGGATGCGGTCGCCGGCCCGGAACAGGAAGGGCTCGGTCCGCGACGGATCGAATGATCGCAGCGGCGTCCAGCCGATGAAGCGCCAGCCCGAGGGCCCCGCAACCGAGTTGATGTTGCCCTGCTGCCCGCCGATGCCGATCGCGCCCGCCGGGATGTTCTGGCGCGGCCTGGGCAGGCGCGGCGTGTGCAGGATCTCGGGCAGGCCGCCCAGATAGGCGAAGCCCGGCGCGAAGCCGATCATGTAGATGCGGTATTCCGCCGCCGAATGCAGCGCGACGATCTCGTCGGGCGGCATCCCCTTCATCCGGGCCAGTTCGTCAAGATCCTGGCCGACCTCTCCGCCATAGAGGCAGGGCACGACCCATAGCCGCGACGGCGCCTCGCTGGTGCAATCATCCGGCGCCAGTCCGGCCAGGACGGTTTCGAGGCGGGCGCCGCTGACGATTTCGGGATCGTAGCGCAGCAGGAGCGAGCGATAGGTCGGCACGATATCGACAAGGCCCGGCACGGCCATGCCCTCCAGACGCGCTGCGGTGGCGATCACCCGCGCATTGGCCTTAGCATCGATGGTTTCGCCGAATTGCAGCGAAAGCGCGGTATCGCCGCAGGGTAGGATCTTGGGTTGCATCATTTCTTCTTGTTCTGGTGACGTGCGCCGCGGCCCCGTGCAGGCCGCGGGCATCCCTGCCCTATCGTCCCGCCATCATGCCGGGCAGCACGTCGATGATCCCCGGAAAGACCGCGATCAGCAGCACGAATGCCGACATGATGTAGAAGAACGGCATCGTGGCGCGGGTGATGCGCCCCATGCTGTCGCCCGTCAGACGCTGGATCACCGTCAGGTTGAAGCCCACCGGCGGGGTGATCTGCGCCATCTCGACCACGATCACCAGGAAGATCCCGAACCAGACCTTGTCGTAGCCGGCCGCCAGGGCCAGAGGCAGGGTGATCGGCAGGGTCATGACGATGATGCCCAGCCCCTCCATCACCGTGCCGAGGATGACGTAGAAGATCAGCAGCACGACGATCAGCATGAAGGGCGACATGCCCCAGCCCTGGATTTCCGAGGCGATATAGCGCGGCACGCCCAGATAGCCGATGGCGGTGGACAGGAACATGGCGCCGATCATGATCAGCCCGATCATCGCGCAGCTTTCGGCGGCATGCCGGGCGGCGATCAGCACGCCCTTCAGGTCCAGCGTCCGCTGCAGGAAGCCGATCAGCATCGAGGCGGCGACGCCCACGGCGGCCGCCTCGGTCGGCGTGGCAATGCCGCCATACATCGAGCCGATGACACCCAGGATCAGGAGCAGCAGCGGACCCAGGTCCTTCAGCGCCACGATCTTGTCCCAAAGCGAACTGGGCGGCGGCGGGGCGCCCACCAGCGACGGGTTCATCATCGAGCGGATCGCCAGATAACCCATATAGGCCGCAGCCAGCATGAAGCCGGGCAGGATGCCCGCGATGAACAGCTTCAGGATCGATTCCTCGGCCATCACGCCATAGATGATCATGATGGTCGAGGGCGGGATCAGAAAGCCCAGCGTGCCCGCCCCGGCAAGGCTGCCGGTGACCAGATCGCGGTTGTAGCCGCGGTCGATCAGCTCCTTTGCGGTGATGCGCCCGACCGTGGCCGTGGTCGCCGCCGACGAGCCGCAGACCGAGGCGAACAGCGTGCAGCCCAGCACCGTCAGATGGCTCAACCGGCCCGGCACCCGGCGCAGCCAGGGCGACAGTCCGCTGAACAGCGCCTCGGAGATGCGGGTGCGAAACAGGATCTCGGCCATCAGGATGAACAGCGGCAGCGCCAGCAGCTCGGGCGAGACCACGGTGTTCCAGCTTTGCTGCGACAGCAGTTTCAGCGCCGGAAGGTTGGGCTTGAATATCTCGACCAGGCCGATGCCGGTGCCGATCAGGCCGATGCCGATCCACATGCCCGACCCCAGCAGGACGGCCATCAGGAAAAGCAGGGTAAAGACGATCGTTGCCATGCGAGTCTTCCCCTATTCCAGACCGGGACCGGAGGTCAGCGCCTCGCCGCGCAGCAGGCGCAGGACCTGCGCCAGGCATTGCAGCGTCAACAGCACCGCACCTGCCGCCAGCACCGCCTGCGGATAGACCAGCGGCACGCGGAAGGTCGTCGCGGCGGTCGAGCCGCGCTGGCCCGAGAGAACGGCCATGTCGATCAGCGCCCAGCTGAGCGCGCCGCATATCGCCAGCCCCACGAGCGTCGAGGCGATCTCCAGAACCCGCCCGACGATGGGGGACGAGATTTCGATCAGGGCGGTCACGCGCACATGGCTGCCCGCCTTCATGGCCGAGCCGCAGCCCAGCAGGAAGCAGGCGCCCATCAGATACCCCGCCAGATCCCACGAGAAATGCAGCGAGCTGGCCAGGAAGTTGCGGGTGAATATCTCGGCCAGGATCAGCCCGAGGATGCCCAGCAGGCTGAGCGCCGCGGCGTAGCCGCCGATGCCGGTCAAGAAATCGATGGTTGAGATGATGCGCCCGAAGGGCCGGGTTTCAGGGAAAGTCGTTTCGAGCATGGCTCCGTCCTTTGTCCTTGTCGCGGTTGCGGACAGGCGGCGCCCCGTCACGGAATCGGGGCGCGGTGGGCCGGTCTGCGGCGGGCCGGTCTATTGGCGGGCGGTCAGGTAGGCGTCGATATAGGCGGCCGCATCCGGCACCCGCGCCTTGAAGTCGTCCCAAAGCGGCTTCGCCCTTTCCAGAAGCGCGGCGCGCAGTTCGGGCGAGGGCTCGGTGATCTCGATGCCGTGCTCTTGCAGGATGGCCAGCTTCTTGGCGTCCTCGGCCTGGCTGTTGAGCCAGAACTGGCCCTCCATCCTGGCGGCGGTCGCCTCGATGGCGGCGCGGGTCTCGGGCTCCAGCGCGTTCCAGGCATCCAGGTTCACCATCACGGCATTCGACGACGCCTGCCAGTTGAAGGTGTTCATGTGCTTGGTGAACTCCCAGAAGGCGCCGTCCACGCCCGATGAGGACGAGGTCGTCACGCCCTTGATCGTGCCTGCCGCCAGCGAGGGCACCACCTCGCCCCAGGGCATCTGCACCGGCGTGGCGCCGAGCGCCTCGAAATAGGACGAACCGTTGGCATCCACGACGCGGATCGTCAGGCCCTTCATGTCGTCCAGACCATTGATCGGATTGGGTGCGAACACCGCCTGCCCCGGCCACGGCACCAGGTAGAGCAGCTTCTGGTTCATGCCCTCGGCCACCTCCTCGAGCTTGGGCCGATAGAATTTGTGCAGAAGCGCCAGGTCCGGCATGGTCGGCGCCAGATAGGGCAGCGTCTCGATGCCCAGGATCGGCGCCTCGCCCACCTGCTGGTTCAGCAGGATGTCGGCGATCGGCACCAGCCCGTCGCGAACCGCCGCCATGCCCTCGGGGCCCTTGATGCCCAGCGCACCGCCGGAATGGACGGTGATGACCACCTCGCCATCCGTCACGTCCTTGACCGCTTCGGCAAAGGCGATGGTGTTCTGGGTGTGGAAATTGCCCTCGGGCCAGACCACGGACATGTCCCAGGCGGTCTCGGCCACAGCCGCCGACACGCCCAGCCCGACGGCGCAAGCGGCCGCGAAAGCGAAGATTCTTCCCTGTTTCATGATTTTTTCCTTTTTCGTCGGATTGCGAGGAGGATGCTTGAATTTTAAGTATACCACCTGTATGCCAATCTGGCGCAGCGAAATCCGGTCTGTCAACAACTGCTTCGGACTCGCCGCGAAAAAATCGCCAAAATCCGCAATGCACGTTTTTTGCGCAGCAACAGGAGCAGGAATGGCCCGCACAATCGATCTGAACTGCGACATGGGGGAAAGCTTCGGCGCCTATACGATCGGCGACGACGCAGCGATGCTGCAGCTGGTGACCACGGCGAACGTCGCCTGCGGCTTTCACGCCGGCGATCCGGTGGTGATGCGCCGCACGATCCGCATGGCACGGGAAAACGGCGTCTCGGTCGGCGCGCATCCGTCCTTTGCCGACCTTTACGGATTCGGGCGCCGGCGCATCTCGGGCGAACGTCCCGAGGATCTCGAAACCCAGCTGATCTACCAGATCGTCGCCATGCAGGGCATGTGCGCGCTGGAGGGGCACCCGATGACCCATGTCAAGACGCATGGCGCGCTTGGCAACATGGCGGCGGTCGATCCCGACCTGGCCGCGCTGTGCGTCCGGGCGATTCGCGCCGTGGATCCCGGCCTTACGTTCGTCACCTTGCCCTATTCCGAAACTCATGCGGCCGCCGAAAAGGCCGGGCTGCGCGTGGTCTGCGAAATCTATGCCGACCGTTCCTATACCGACACCGGCGAACTGACGCCGCGCAGCCAGCCCGGTGCCGTCATCCACGACCCGCGGCAAAGCCTGGACCAGGTGCTCGAGATGGTGGTGAACGGGCATATCCCGACCACCGGCGGCAAGCGGCTGCCGGTCCTGCCCGAGACGCTTTGCGTTCACGGCGACACGCCGGGCGCCGTCGGGATCGTCCGGGCCCTGCGCGCCGCACTGATCGAAAACGGCATCGAGATCGCGCCTTTCGCCAAGAACTGACCGAGGGAGAGATGAGCAGAATCCTTTACCTGAACGGCGCCTGGCTGCCGGAATCCGAAGCCCGCGTCTCGGTGTTCGACCGCGGCTTCCTGATGGCGGACGGCATCTACGAGGTGACCTGCGTGCTGGACGGCAAGCTGGTCGAATATGCCGGCCATTCCGCGCGGTTGCAGCGCTCGGCGCGCGAACTGGGGCTGACCGTCCCGCTCGATGCCGAGGCGCTGCTGGCCGTCCACCGCGAGATCGTGGCGCGCAATGCGCTGGATCAGGGCATGATCTATCTGCAACTGACCCGCGGCGCCGCCGATCGCGACTTCGCCTATCCCCCGGCCGGCACGCCGCCGACGCTGCTGCTGTTCACCCAGGCCAAGAACGTGCTGGAAAACAAGGCGGCCGAGCGAGGCATCTCGGTCGCGCTGCTGCCGGATCTGCGCTGGGGACGGCGCGACATCAAGACGATACAGCTGCTCTATCCTTCGATGGCCAAGATGGAGGCCATGGCCCGCGGGGCCGACGAAGCCTGGCTGGTCGAGGACGGCCTTGTCACCGAAGCCTGCGCCGCCACGGCCCATATCGTGACGGCCGAGGGCGTTCTGGTCACGCGCGACCTGTCCCATGCCTTGCTGCCGGGCGTCACCCGCGCCTCGGTGCTGGAACTGGCGGGCACGCACGGAGTCCGCGTCGAGGAGCGCGCCTTCGCCCCCGACGAGGCAAGGTCCGCCCGCGAGGCCTTCATCACCTCGGCCACGAATTTCGTGGTGCCGGTGACACGCATCGACGGACAGGCCGTCGGCGACGGCGCCCCCGGCGCGCTGACGCGGCGCATCCGCGACATCTACATCGAAACCCGCCGCGCGGCGGCAATCTAGGGAAACAGCCATGGCACAGCGAATCGGACGCGACAGCGGCGGGGTGTTCATCATCGCCGCCACCCCCTTCACCGACAGGGGAGAGGTTGACCACGACAGCCTGCGCCGGCTGGTCGATTTCTATGCCGGCCACGGCGTCACCGGCCTGACCATCCTGGGCATGATGGGCGAGGCCAACAAGATGACCCCGGAGGAGCGCCGCGCCGTCGTCGACACGGTGATCGACCGGGCCGCAGGCCTGCCGGTGATCGTCGGCGTCTCGGACGCCGGGATGCGCAACCTGACCGATCTGGCGGGTCACGCCATGGATCGGGGTGCCGCCGGCGTCATGGTCGCGCCCGCCGCCGGCCCCGCGCGAGAGGACCGGATCGAGGGTTATTTCCATGCCGTGGCGCAGGCGCTCGGCCCGGATGTGCCGATGGTGTTTCAGGATTTCCCGCTGGCGACCGGCCTGCCCGTCTCGGCTGCGCTGATCCGGCGGCTGTCCTCGGAACTGCCGCAGATGATGATGCTGAAGCACGAGGACTGGCCGGGGCTGAGCAAGATCACTGCGCTCCGCGCGCATGAGGAAACGCCCGGCACGCCGCGCCTGTCGATCCTGGTCGGCAATGGCGGGCTTTACCTGCCGCAGGAATTGCAGCGCGGCGCCGACGGCGCCATGACCGGCTTTGCCTATCCCGAGGCGCTGGTGCAGACCGTCGCCCTGCACCGCGCCGGGCAGGTGGACGCGGCCGAAGATTTCTTCGACCGCTACCTGCCGATCCTGCGCCACGAGCAGCAACCCGGCTTTGGCCTGGCGGTGCGCAAACATGTGCTGATGCGGCGGGGCGCCATCGCCTCGGCCGCCACGCGCGCACCGGGGCCCAGGCTGAGTGCCACCGATATCGCCGAGGTCGAGCGGCTGATGGCCCGGCTGGAAACCCGGCTGGCCGCCTGATCCCTACAGGCCCCGTCCCTGCGTCGGGGCCTGTCCACCGCCACAGACATCCACGAAGGCGCGCACCGCCGCGATACGCGCGCCGGAACGGTTCCACAGCACGCCGGTCTGGCGCGAGCCCGCACCCGCGAGCGGCAGCTTTTCCAGCCGCAGCCCCTCGGGCCATGGCGGCGCCCAATCGGGCACGATGGCGATGCCCAGCCCCCGGCTGACCAGCGCGGCGATGGCGTCCAATGCGTCCAGCTCCAGCCATTCGCGCACCTTCAGCCCCTGTTGGCGCAGGAAACGGTCCACGATCTGGCCGCCCCATTGGTTGCGATCATAGCGGATGAAGGGGTGACGCCGGATCACGTCGAACGGATCGTCCAGCGCCATGCCGGCACGCGCTATGAGCACCAGGGGCTCTTCGCGCAGGGTCAGCCACCCCGTGGCCTTGGGCACCGGAAATTGCGGCCGCACGATCACCGCGGCATCCAGATCGCCGGCAACGACACCGTGATAAAGATCGACCGAGGCGCCGGGCCGGATGAACAGCTCGATCCGCGGATGGCGCGCGCCCAGCGTCTCGATGATCGCGGGCAGCAGGCCGGTCAGCGCGGTCGCCGTGGCGCCCAGGCGCAACTGCCCCTCGGGCTGGTCGTTGGCAGCGATGGCGCGCAGGTCGCGCGCGCCCTCGATCAGTGCCCCGGCATGACGCAGCACCGCCAGGCCCGAGGCGGTCGGCCGCACCGTGCGCCCCACCCGGCTGACCAGCGAATGGCCCAGATCCTGCTCCAGCGCACGCAGCCGCTGGGCCAGCGCGGCGGGCGTCAGGTTCAGCCGCCGCGCCGCCTCGGCGATCGAGCCGCATTCGGCCACGGTCACGAAGCTTTCCAGAAAACGAATATCCATAAGATGGTTTTTCTATCTTCTGAAGCAAGAATAAGCCAGATTTTCTTGCGCTCCAGCTGACGTAAGATGCGCCCAGGGAAACGCCGCCCGCCCCTAACGCAACCCGCCCCTTCCGACACCTTCACGGACCAGAGCGATGAACATCCAGAACAAGTTCGCCAGATTGGCCACCGACAACGCACCCGGCCAAGAGGTCCGCCAGAACGCCGCCGGCATCCAGGCGCTGCTGCGCGGCGACGTCCTGCCGGGCCGCCCGGTGGATTTCTCGCATGGCGATGTCGATGCCCATGAACCCACGCCCGGCGCTTTCGAGGTCTTTGCGCAAGGCGTCGCCAGGGGCGGCCGCCAAGCCTATACCGAATATCGCGGCGATCTTGAGATCCGCGAGACAGTCGCCGCCCGTCTGGCCGGTTTCACCGGCGCCCCCATCGACGCCCGCGACGGCATGATCGTGACCCCCGGCACGCAGGGCGCGCTGTTCCTGGCGGTGGCCGCGACCGTGGCGCGCGGCGACAAGGTGGCCATCGTCCAGCCCGATTACTTCGCCAACCGCAAGCTGGTCGAGTTCTTCGAAGGCGAGATGATCCCGGTGCGTCTAGACTACGAGACTGTGGACTACGAGACGGCGGGCGAGGATCGCGCCGGGCTGGACCTCGACCAGCTCGAAGCCGCCTTTCGCGGCGGGGCCAGGGTCTTTCTGTTCTCGAACCCCAACAATCCCGCCGGCGTGGTCTATTCCCCGGCCGAGATCGCCCGGATCGCGGCGCTGGCCGGGCAGTATGGCGCGACGGTCATCGTCGACCAGCTTTATTCGCGGCTGCGCTATTCCGGCGTGACCTATACCCATCTGCGGGCGCAGGACGTGGACCCGCAGAACATCATCACGATCATGGGACCGTCCAAGACGGAATCGCTCAGCGGCTATCGGCTGGGCGTGGCCTTCGGTTCGCCCGCGATCATCGCGCGGATGGAAAAGCTGCAAGCCATCGTCAGCCTGCGAGCCGCGGGCTATTGCCAGGCCGTGCTGCGGACCTGGTTCGCCGAGCCCGAGGGCTGGATGGACGAGCGCATCCGGCGCCACCAGGCGATCCGCGACGACCTGCTTGCGGTGCTGCGCGGCATCGACGGCGGCTTCGCCCGCGCGCCGCAGGCCGGCAGCTACCTGTTCCCGCGCCTGCCCGCGCTTGCGGTTTCCCATGCGGATTTCGTCAGGATCCTGCGGCTTCAGGCCGGCACCGTCGTCACCCCGGGCACCGAATTCAGCCCGCATCACGGCGATTGCGTGCGGCTGAACTTCTCGCAGGACCATCGCGCCGCCGTGGCGGCGGTCGAGCGCATGGCGGCACTGGTCGAACGGTATCGCGCATGAGCGCGCATCCCCAGCCGGTGCCGCAGGGCGATTACGTCCCGGCCCGCCGCCACGGCACGCTGATCTTCACCTCGGGCATGACCCCGCGCCGCGATGGCGTGCTGCTGCATCACGGTCCGGTCCGGGCCGACGCGCCCGTCGATGATTATCGCGATGCGGTGCGACTGGCCTGCGGCAATGCGCTGGCGGCGGCGCACGGGATGCTGGCTCCGGGCGAAAGCCTTGCCGCGATCCTGAGCCTGACGGTCTATGTCGCCGCCGAGCCGGGATTTGCCGCCCATTCCCGCATCGCCGACCTCGCCTCGGCCTATCTGCGCGAGGAATTGGGCGATGCCGGCATCGGCAGCCGCGCCGCCGTGGGCGTGGCGTCCCTGCCGGGGAACGCGCCCGTCGAGATCCAGCTTGTCGCGGCCACCTGACCGCACCCCACCCAAAGGACCACCGATGCAGATCGCAGCCAAGCCCGACGCCTCGCGCCTCTCTTCGCGGCTGATGGCGGTGCAACCGTCGCCGACCATCGCCATGACCCGCCTTGCCGCCGAGATGCGCCGGGCGGGGAAAGAGATCATCGGCCTGTCGCAAGGCGAGCCGGATTTCGACACGCCCGAGCATATCCAGCGCGCCGCGAACGATGCCATCGCGGCCGGCAAGACCCGCTATACCGACGTGGACGGCACGCCCGAACTGAAGGCGGCCATCATCCGCAAGTTCAGGCGCGAGAACGGGCTGGACTACGAGCCCGCGCAGATCAGCGTCGGCACCGGCGGCAAGCAGGTGATCTACAACGCGCTGCTGGCCACGCTTGACGAGGGCGACGAGGTGATCGTCCCCGCACCCTATTGGGTCAGCTACCCCGACATGGTGCGGCTGGCAGGCGGCACGCCGGTCATCGCCCCCTGCCCCGAGGAAGACGGCTTCCTGCTGACCCCGCGCACGCTGCGCGCCGCCATCACGCCGCGCACGAAATGGCTGATCCTGAACTCGCCCTCGAACCCGACGGGCGCGGGCTATTCGGCCGAGGCATTGGCCGCGCTGGCCGAGGTGCTGCTGGAGCACCCGCACATCCTGGTGCTGACCGACGACATGTATGAACACATCCGCTATGACGGCTGGCCATTCGCCACCATCGCCGCGGTCGAGCCGCGGCTGGCAGAGCGGGTGCTGACCGTGAACGGCGTGTCCAAGGCGTTTTCGATGACCGGCTGGCGCATCGGCTATGCCGGAGGGCCCGCGGACATCGTCAAGGCGATGGCCACGCTGCAATCGCAGTCGACCTCGAACCCCAGTTCGGTCAGCCAGGCGGCGGCGCTTGCCGCATTGGACGGGCCGATGGATTTCCTGGCCGCTCGGAACCGGACCTTCCGCGAGCGCCGCGACCTGTGCCTTGCCGCCTTCGACGCCATCGAAGGGCTGTCCTGCCGCAAGCCCGAGGGCGCGTTCTACCTGTTCCCGTCCTGCGCGGGCATGATCGGACGGCGCCGTCCCGACGGGCGGGTGATCGAGAGCGACGGCGATTTCGTCATGTGGCTGCTGGAAGAGGCCGGCGTCGCCGCCGTCCCCGGCAGCGCCTTCGGGCTTGCGCCCTATTTCCGCATCTCCTTCGCGACCGCGACCGAGCAGCTGGAAAGGGCCTGCGCCCGCATCGAGGCAGCCTGCAAGAAGCTGTCCTGAACCGCCCGAGGGGCGAGCCCACAACAGGAACGGAGACGATGATGGATCTTGGAATAAGAGGAAAGACAGCGCTGGTTCTGGGCGCAGGCGGCGGGCTGGGCCGGGCGATCGCCCGCGCGCTTGCCGCCGAGGGCGCACGGGTGGCGCTTGGCGACATCGACAGCGCGGCGGTCGAGGAAACCGCCCGCATCCTGCGGCAAGAGGGCGGCAAGGCGCTGCCCCTGACCTGGGATCTGGGCGATCTGGCGCAGATCGGCCCGAACGTCGACCGGATCGAGGCGGAACTCGGCCCCGTCGACATCCTGGTCAACAATACCGGCGGCCCCAGGCCCAGCACCGTCTCGGGCCAGGACGCGGCGCTGTGGCAGCAAAGCTTCCAGTCCATGGTCCTGTCGGTGATCGCGCTGACCGACCGCGTGCTGCCGGGCATGCGCGAACGCAAATGGGGCCGGATCATCACCTCGACCTCCTCGGGCGTGGTGGCGCCGATCCCGAACCTGGGCCTGTCCAACGCCCTGCGCCTGTCGCTGGTCGGCTGGTCCAAGACGCTGGCGCGGGAGGTCGGGCGCGACGGCATCACCTGCAACATCATCTTGCCGGGGCGCATCGCCACGCCGCGCATCACCTTCCTGGACGAGCAGAAGGCCGCGCGCGAGGGCCGCAGCACCGCCGAGGTCGCGGCCGAAAGCGTCGCCGCGATCCCGGTCGGCCGCTATGGCCAGCCCGAGGAATACGGCGACACGGTGGCCTATCTCGCCAGCACCCGCGCCTCCTACATCACCGGCAGCACCATCCGCGTGGATGGCGGCCTGATCGCCAGCATCTGAAACAGGACGGACCCATGACCACGGAAAACGAAACCGCGCTGATCGAAGCCTTGTCCAAGGTCACGACCGCGACCCTGACGACGGTGCTGCTGAAAAAGGGCCTGCGCAATGTCTGGCTGCGCGGCGCGGCGCCGCTGAACCCCGGCCAGCCCCGCCTTGTCGGTCGCGCCTTCACCCTGCGCTTCGTTCCCGCGCGCGAGGATCTGGCGACGCCGGAAAGCTGGTCCTCGCCCATCTCGACGCGGGCCGCCATCGAGGCCATGCCCGAGGGCTGCATCTGCGTCACCGACGCGATGGGGGTCAGCGATGCCGGGATCTTCGGCGACATCCTTTGCGCGCGGATGAAAAAGCGGGGCGTGGCGGCGCTGGTCACCGACGGGGTGGTCCGCGACGTGGCCGGCGTGCGCGCGACGGGGCTGCCGGTCTGGTGCAGCGGCGTGGCCGCGCCGCCCTCGGTCGCGGGGCTGACCTTCGTGAACTGGCAGGAGCCCGTCGCCTGCGGCGGCGTCGCGGTCTATCCCGGCGACATGATCGTCGTCGACGACGACGGCGCCGTGCTGATCCCCGCCGCGCTCGTCGAAGAGGTCGCCGCGCAGGCCACCGAACAGGAACGGCTGGAGGGCTGGATCATGGATCAGGTGGACCAGGGCGTGCCCCTGCCCGGCCTTTATCCGCCCAATGCCGAGAACAAGGCGAAATACGCAGCCTTCAAGGCCGGCCAGCCGTAACCGACCGGGATGCGCGAGCTGGTTCCGGTCATCGCCGTCCTGACCCTGATGGCGACGGCCGCGATCCTGCCGGCGCTGCTGCACCGCTGGCGGCGCCGGCACTGGCGGCGGATCGTCGCCCGCATCGACGCGGCCTATTACGCCGCCCCGGAAAGGACCGCCTTGCCCCTGATCGACGTGTCGTTCCGCGACCACGGCGAAACGCGCCTGGTCAAGGGGCTGCTGCGGCACGGCACCGATGTCGAGGATCTTGTCCCGGGAGGTCCCATCCGGGTCCTGGTATCGCCCGTTGACAGCCGTCGCTGCGTCATCGACGAGTAGGACGCCCAGCCCCGCAGGAGTTCCAGGTGCACCACCATCTTGCCGCCACGCCCGAAACGGTGCTCTGGGGCCATATCGACCCGGCGGCAGCGCCGGTCCTGCACATCGCCAGCGGCGACAGCGTCACCATCGAGACGCTGTCCGGCGGGCCGCGCAACCTGCCCGCGCCAGAGACAGGCTGCCACGCCCTGCCCGCGCATCGCGACGTCATCGCCCGGTGCCGTCCCCACCTTGGGCCGCACATGCTGACCGGCCCGATCTTCATCAGGGATGCCGCACCGGGAGACCGGCTGCTGGTCGAGATCGAGACAATCGAGCTTGCGCAGGATTTCGGCTGGAATGCCATAGAGCCGGGCGCCGGCATCCTGCCGGACCTGGCGGACGAATACGAATCCCTGACCGTCCCGCTGGACCGCAGCAGACGGCAGGCGCGGCTGCCCTGGGGGCCGGTGGTCGACCTGGCGCCGTTCTTCGGCATTCTCGCGGTTGCGCCCGATGCCTCGGGCGGCTGCGTGACCTCGGTCGTGCCCGGCCCCTTTGGCGGCAACATGGACAATCGCTATTGCCGTGCGGGCGCGCGGATAGCCCTGCCCGTCTTTTGCGAAGGGGCGCTGTTTCTTGCCGGCGACGGGCATGCGCTGCAAGGAGACGGCGAAATCTGCGATACGGCACTGGAGACCGCGCTCAATGGCCGGCTCCGCTTTCACCTGGAAAAAGGCACCGCCCCCGAGGCGCCCGAAATCCTCTGCGACAATCGGATCATCACCATGGATTTCGACGAGGACCTGGACAAGGCGGCCACGGCCGCGGCGCGCCGGATGGTCGACTGGCTGACGCGCAACACGCCGCTTTCGGCCGGGGAAGCCTATCGCCATTGCAGCCTGCTGGCCGATCTGCGCGTGACCCAGATGGTCAACCGTCGCAAGGGCGCGCATTGTGTCCTGGACCTCGGCAGCCTGTCCCCTGCCGAATAGCAAGACCTTGCGCGGCGAAATCAGGGACCAGCCCCAGCGGGCATCCCCATCGCTGTTCCGCCGCGAAACCGGGTGACGGAGCGTCCGGGTGCGGGGCCCTGCGAGAGCGCCCAACCCATCACGACAAGGGCCTGGGCACCCCATATTCGCCGCTGACCTGGGCCAGTTGCTCATGCAATTCGGCGATCAGCCCGGCACGAGGCCCTTTCGGGCGTTGCAGCAGCCCGATCTGGCGAAAGACCGGCGGATCTCCGAAAGGCAACATGACCAGGTCCACCCCACGCTCGATCGCGGCGATCCGCGGCACGATCGACACCCCCAGCCCGTTTTCGACACAGGCGGTCACCGCCGAAATCGTGTCCATCTCGGCGATGTCGTTCAGCGGCAGGTTCATCCGGCCCAGCTCGGTTTCGATCAGCCGCGCCAGGGGCACGTTGCTGCGGAACCGCACGAAGGGAAACGCCGACAACGCCTGCCGGACATCCACGACCGGGGTTCCCGGGGGCGCGATCAGAAACAGCGGCTCGCGGATAAAGGGCGACCAGTCGAGATCGCGCGACGACAGGCTGTTCTCGGCGATGATCGCGGCGTCCAGCCTGCCGGCATAGACATCCTGGACCAGATTTTCCGAGTTCCCGACCAGAAGCCGGATCTTCAGCCCCGGATGATTCGCCACGACGCGCGATACCGCTTGCGGCAGCAGCCCTATCGCGCTGGTGCGGACCGAGCCGATGACAAACTTTCCCACGATCCGGCGGCCTGAAATCGCGTCGATGGCGTTTTCTGCCGCCCTGACGAGCTCTGCCGCCGCCTCGACCATCTGCTGCCCCGCCGCGGTCAGCGTCGGCGGGCGGTTCTCGCGGTTGAAAAGCGAAACTCCGACTTCGTTTTCAAGGGCCTGGATCTGCTGGCTGACCGCCGAGGGCGTCAGCGCAACGCGGTTCGCGGCACGGGCGAAGCTGCCGGTTTCCACAATGGCGAGAAGCGTCTTTAGCTGGCGCGAGCGGGTTATGTTCCGGTCTACGTTCCGCCCTATGTCAGCGGCGATGGTCTGATCGAGGTCGTGCGCATGGCCGATCCGGTCGGCATTCTGGCACGCATGGGGCGCATCGATGAAACCGTGTTCGCTTCCGCAAGAAGCGCGAAGAGGCCTTCCAGGAGGAAGAGGCTTGAAATCGCAACGACCGGAGGCGCCTCCGGCCGTTCTGCATTCCGGCGGCTTGGGCAGGGCCCATGAGAGCAGCGCGCTCGATTCCGAGAGTGCAACCTGGCGCTGCATCTGCTAGACTTCCCCATGAGGACGGTTCGGCCCGGCATGTTCGCGGGCGGGGCCGGGTTCTCCGGCTGACGCCTCGCCCGGTTCCGGGCCCTCCAGGAAGGGAGGATGCAGCCATGCACCGAGAAACGATTGGAAACCCGCTGAGCTGGAGCGCGCAGAAGCTCGCTGGCATCGGCCGCAGCGCCGGGGCGGCGGTGGACGGGATCGGCAGTCACGAGATGACCCTGCCCGAGGTCAACCGGATCGGCCTGGGCGATATTCGCGCGGCGCTTCGCAAGGGCGTCAAGGATTTCGCCGCGCTGCGCACCGACGTGATCACGGCGGTGGCGCTTTATCCGGTAATCGGCTTCGTCCTCGCCGCCTGGGCGTTCAACGCCGGGCAGGTGCATCTGCTTTTCCCGCTGGCCGCGGGCTTTCCCCTGATCGGGCCGGTCGCGGCGATCGGCCTCTACGAGATGAGCCGGCGCCGCGAGCGGGGCGAAGAGACGGATTGGAGCGCGGTGCTGGCCACGCTGACCGGCCGGGTGCTGGGACCGGTGCTGATGCTGGGCTGCCTGCTCGCGGTGATCTTCGCCTTCTGGCTCCTGGCCGCGCATGCGATCTGGGTCGTCACCCTGGGGCCTGGGCCCTATGATAGCCTGTCCGTCCTTCTGCGCGATGCCCTTACCACCAGCGCGGGCTGGACGATGGTCCTCGCCGGGTTCGGCGTCGGCTTCGTCTTCGCGGCCGTGGTGCTTTGCGTCAGCCTGGTGTCGTTCCCGATGCTGATCGACCGCCCGGTGGGCGTGCCGGTGGCGCTGGCGACCTCGCTTGCCGTCGCGCGCCGCAACCCGGGCACGACGGCGCTGTGGGGGGTGATCGTCACCGTCTCGCTGGTGCTGGGGATGATCCCGCTCTTCGCCGGGCTGATCGTCGTGCTGCCCATCCTCGGCCACGCGACATGGCACCTTTACCGGCGGGCGGTGGCCTAGGGTCGTCCATACCGCTCTCTGCGATCACATGACCTGTGCCTGACAGGCGTGCCCATCCCGGATGGATGGTGCAAGGTTTTCTTCCCGATGGGCCGTCGGCATGTCCGCCGGCCCATGCGGCGAAAGATGGCAGGCAATGCGCAACTCTGTCAAAATCGTTCACACCCAAGCCGAAAGCGGCAACAGGTGGTTGATTTTTGTCGTCCGACGTCGCACTCATCGCCCCAAGAGCCAGCGTCGGAAAGATCCCTATGACCGCATATCGTTCCCGCATCACCGCTCATGGCCGCGACATGGCGGCGGCCAATGGCGTGCGACCAGGGAAGCAGAACACGCGCCAACGCCAAGTTGCGGCCGTGCCTGAGATCCATCCGCCATTTGCCCCCTTTTTCAACGAGCACCCCATGCCTGTCCTGCCTTGATGAAACTGGCCGGAACGGGCCGACATGTGCCCGAGGCCAGAGAGCTTCCCTCCTCGGCCGCTGCCCCAATTCAAGACACCCCGGAAGGGCGCCGGATAACGCAAACCGAGAGTAGAGATTCCAGTGCTGCCAGAAGCGATAACCGACAAGTCCGATCCCGCCCTTCTTCTGGCCCATGTGCAGCAGGTCGCCGGGGACTGGCGACATGTCGGAGTGCTGCCGCGACTGCTGCAGGCCCGGGCGATGGCGCGCCTCCATCTCGCGCCGGATGCACTGGCCATACTGGACAGCGGCGGGAAAGACCTGCACTCGCAAGAGCGGCTCCTGCGGATCGACCTGCTGCTGCGGCTGAGCCGAACCCGTAGGGCTGGGGAGGAATTAAGGGCTCTGCCTGCCAGGGATCTGTCCCCCCCGGAGCGCCGGCGCCGGGCCCGGCTGGAGATCGAATGGACGGAACAGGCCAGGGGCGGCGACGCCGCCCTGAAACTGGCCAGGCACTATCGTGAGCGCTTTCCACATCACGAGCAGCTTCTCCAGCAATATCTGGCTCTGCTGGCGCAACAGGACCCGGTGGGCTTGGAGTGGCTGGAATTTGCAGAGCCCTTGCTACAGACCCAGATCACCTTCCAAACCCGGTTGGCGATCCTAAATCAAATGCAGCAGTATAATCGCCTGGGTCCGGTTCTGGAGGAACTGCTTGCCCATATCGACGGACCGGAGCCGCGCTCCATTGCGCTGGAACGCGCCTTCCACGCGGCCTGGTTCCGGCAGGATGCGGAGATCCTGGAACGACTTGTCGCGCGCTGCCTTGCCCTGCCATACCCGCTGTCGGGGCCGGTGCGGTTCGCGCGCGAACGCGAGGGGATCTTTCCCGGCCTCCGCCGTATGACCGAGACGGCTGCGCTCTGGCTGGAGGGCTGGTCGCCCCCCAAAGTGCCGCAGGCGACGGATCACACGGAAATCGCAGAGATCGCCCGGCTGGCCGGGCTGACCGGACAGCCAGAACGGGGCGTGGGCTGGCTACGCCATCTGCTCGGCCACTATCCCTTTCTCGTGCGTGCGCGCCTCGCGCTGGCCGAGCTGCTGAGCCAGGCCGGTGCGCCATCCGAGGCCCGGGCAGAACTGGACATCGTTCTGACCGAGGCGCCGCAACTGCCGCGCGGTTATGCCGTCTATTACGAACTCCTAAGCCAATGCCCGGGCACTGAAGCCGAAACGGAGAGGCTGCTGAGGCGGCGCCGCAACCGGGTGAAGGCGCTGCGCCAACCGCCCGGACCGGACGGGCTGCCGCCCTATGACCAGGAAAGTTACGAATTCGAATTACGGCGTGGCGCGCTCGGAAAGGCGCTGCTGCACCGCAGCGGCCGCCCGGCCTGCCACTACCTCGCTGCCGCCTTGGGAGAGGCTTATCCAGGCTTGCGCCGCCCGGTGCTCATCCCCGGGACACGCGCCCGCAAGATCGGCCTGATGGCCTGGGAAGGCATCGCCGACGAGGTGCGAATGGCCCAAGTCTACGGTCTGCTGGAGGATCGGGCCGGTGAGATCGTGATCTCTTGCGAGCCGCGGCTGGAGACGCTGCTGGCCCGCAGCTTTCCCTTTGTTCGTTTCCATCCGCTGCGCCGGCGCTGGACATTGCTCTGGCAGGAGCGGCCGATCATGCACGAGGAGATCGCCGAGCGGATCCTGTCGGGCTATCTCGACGCGGACTATCTGGCCGAACTGCGCGATTGCGATCACGTCTTTTTCCCCGAGGAGATCATGGGACAGATGGAGCTGTTCCAACCCGGTCTCTGGCAAAGCCACCTTGGCCGAATCCGGGCCGGTTATCTGCGCCCCGAACCGACCCGGCATGCCCATTGGGCCGCACAGTTCCGTGGATCTGGCGAGCGGCCGGTCGTTGGACTGCTTTGGCGCAGCGCGGTGCAATCGCATTCCCGCAACCCGAATTACCTCTCGCTGGAGGAGATGCTGCCACTGATCCGAGAGCTGCCCTGCACTTGGGTTTCGCTGCAGCCGCAATTGAGCCCGGAAGAACGCCGGCTCTGCGAAGATCATGGCATCCTGATCCCGGCCGAACTCGACCTTTTCGACGACATGGAGGGGATCGCGGCCTGCTGCGCGGCGCTGGATCTGGTGGTGGGCATCAGTTCGCTGCCCTTCGAGCTGGCCGCGGCGGTGGGATGCCCGGTCTGGATGCTGGCCCTGACCCCCGCCGCGCAATACAAGCGGCAGGGCACGGCCGGCATGGATCAGTTGACGGTGAATGGCCGGGTCTTTGCACCGCGCGACCTGACGCTGTTTGCCGACCGCAACGCGATGCTGGGGGATCTCTTGGAGCAGATCGTCGGAGCCTTGAAGGCGTTTCGTTCCGAGCGCCGCCGGTAGGACCGAACTCCACCCGTTGCGGGAATTGGGGTCGGGCTGGGTGATCTTCGGCCAGGGACTTTGCTGCGCTCATTTTCCGTGCGGACGAGATATCGATCCCAGCGAGAACAGGAGCGGAAGCGGGACCATCCCTGCCGCGCAACCAGGCGGGTTGGAGGGTCGTTGCCGCGGCGCTGTCAATCGGCACGCAACTTTGACCCCCTTTCGGCGCCCAATAATGACCCCGCTTGGTCAGCACGGGTAGCTGGCCCGATGCGGTGTAGCCTCCATACAGCGCAACCGGATCGGGCCAGCGGCGTCT
>NZ_JASSPE010000036.1:0-29259 GCF_030234105.1 Paracoccus sp. SSJ
TGGCGACGGCGGCGCGGGTCATGCCGGGGGGCAGGTCGTGCTGGGTCATGGGGCTCCTCCCTGCGGTGTCATTGCAGTTGCAACGATTGTGTCATTGCGATGGCAACGATGTCAATGCGGATCTGCATCCGGGCCGATCTTTATTGCAGGTGCAACGGCTTTCTGCTGTTCTGCCCGCCAAGGAGAAGCGCATGTCATTCGATCTGGACCGGTTCCTGCCCTATCGCCTGTCCGTGGCGGCCGCGCGGCTGAGCCGCCGCTTTGCCGCGCTTTACGAGGCCGAGGCGGGGCTGAGCACGCCCGAATGGCGGGTCCTGGCGCATCTGGCCCATTCCGGCGCGGTGAGCGTGCGCGACATCACGGCGCGGGTGCATCTGGACAAGTCGATGGTCAGCCGCGCCGCCTCGCGGCTGCAAGAGGCGGGGCTGGTGCGGAAATCGGGCAACGCGGCCGACCGCCGGCTGGTCGCGCTGGAGCTGACGCCTGCTGGCCGGGCGCTGATGGCGCGGCTCGGCCGCATCGCCGAGGCGTTCCAGGCGGACCTGCTGGCCGAGCTGGGACCGGAGGCCGAAGCCCTCGACCGCGCCCTCGCCAAAATCGACCAAAGGGAAAACCGCGACTAAACAGGGCGAACAGCCGGCCCAGGGCGGGGGAACGGGCGAGGACGGATGCCATGCTCTGTCCTCACCGAAAAAGATCGGCGCAGCGCCTGGTCCGGCGCTGTCTGCTCAATAAGGTGCCGGTGCCCCCGCCGGCGGCGCATAGGGGTCGACGGGTGCCACAGGGGCCGCCTGTCCCATTTGCACCTGGCTGTTTGCGGCCTGATCGCTCAGCAATTGCCCGGCGGTCTGCATGTCGCGTCCCGCGCCCTGCATCGTCTCGCAGCCAGCGACCGCCGTCGCTGCCAGACACAGGCCGATCGTCACCATCCGACGCATGCTCTTTCCTTTCGTTTTTCTGCTCGATTGGCGGCAAAGCCTAAACCAGCCTGCAAGCCGCTCAAGCCGGAGACGCGCCGCTGCATCGCCGATCGGCAAGGAATTTCCCGAAACGAAGAGGATGCCGGCGGATCTCGGCCGATTGCGCGGAAAGGGGACTGCCAAAAATGCCGTGACAAATTGACGCAAATCAAATGCAGCACCGTCCAGGCGTGTCAGAAATTGCGACAGCTTACAGGAGAAAATCCATGGATCCGGTTGCCCGCAAGGCCCTGCTGACGGCGCGTCGCCAGGCCCTTCTTGTCGATCTGGCCAACATTCGGGACCAGCTTGACGATCCCTTGCCCCAGGACTGGGACGATGCGGCCATCGAGCAGGAAGACGACGAGGTTCTCCAGGCTCTCGGTCATGCCCACCAAGCCGAACTGAACCGGATCGACGCTGCCCTCAGGCGCATCGACAGTGGCGATTACGGCTTTTGCGCCGGTTGCGGGGATGTCATCCTGCCGGCCCGGCTGGATTTGCTGCCCGACACGCCGCTTTGCGCGCATTGCGCCGCGGGGGCGTGATTTTCCGGCCTACATGCCTGCCTGGGCTTCCTGGCTTTCCCGACTGATCGCCTGTCCTGCGCTTTGCAGGTCGTGCCCGGCGCCTTGCACCGTCTGGCAGGCCGCCAGGGCCAGCAGTGCGAGTAAGGGCGAAACCCGAAGAATCCGACGCATATTCAATCTCCTGCAAGGGTTTTGGTTTCGGGGGTCAACGCTTGCGTCGGGTCGTGGTTCCCAGACGTCAAGGGTTTCTTAACCGATGGCGGCTAGACAGGCGGCATGCCTGTGATTCTGCTGCTTGTCCTGTTCCTTTCAGCCTGTGCCTCGCCTGCGCCGCAGTTTTTCGGTGCGGTGCGGCACGACATCACGCTGGAGGGGATTCGTTTCGTCGTCCTCCACGATGGTTCCCGGGCCGAGGTGATCCGTCTTGGCTATCTCGGCCGGCGGGCGCGTGCGCCGGTGCCCGAATTGATGGCGATCGCCGCCGAACGGACGACCGGCTGCACGGTGATTGCAAACAGCCTGCGCAGCCGCATCCCCGGCGATACCGGAGAGGCGCGGCTGTCGCTGCGCTGTCCTGCGGGCCGGGGCGGCCCGACCGCTCCCCGCCGGCACAGTCGGATCAGCCGAGGAATGCGGCCACCGCTTCGGCGACCTCGGCCGGGCGATCGGCATGCAGCCAATGTCCCGCGCCGGGGATGACGCGGATCTCGGCCTGGGGGAAATGCTCGCGGATCGTCTCGACCTGCGGTTTGCGGCAATAGTCGGAGTCTTCTCCGGCCAGGAACAGCACGGGGCCGGCGAAGCTGCCCTTGGGCGTCTCCGGCCAGCCGACCAGTTGGGGCATCTGGTCGCGCAACGCGGTCAGGTTGAACTTCCAGCGTGGCGGATCGGCCTTCAGGTCCAGCGATTGCAGCAGAAAGGCGCGCACGCCCGGATCGGCGACATGTTCGGCCAGCCGCGCGTCGGCTTCCGAGCGCAGGCGAAGGCCGGCAAGGTCCACGGCCTCCATCGCGTCGATATGGCTGCTCTGGCTATGGCCATAGGTATAGGGCGCGATGTCCATGACCACGAGGCGGCGCACCGTTTCCGGCCGCGTCAGCGCCAATGTCATCGCTGCCTTGCCGCCCATCGAATGGCCCAGCACATCGGCCCGGCCGCCTTCTGCGGCGATCACCTCGGCCAGATCGCCGGCCAGCGCCGCATAGCTGTGATCGGGGTCGTGGAAGCTGTCGCCATGGTTGCGCATGTCGACCGAGATCACGCGCCGGCTTTCGCCCAGCCGCCGGGCGAGGCCGCCCAGATTGCGTCCCGACCCGAACAGCCCATGCGCCAGCAAAACCGGCGGCTGACCCGAATCTGTTCCTGTCACGTTCATGTTCAGCATCATGGGTGCAACCTAGCGGCACTGGCGAAGCGGCGCCAGAGGCGCTAGCCTTGGCGAAAACGGGATGAGGGCGATGGGCATCGAAAGGATCAGGCCGATGGCCGACGAGGTGGCCAGCCTGATGGCGGCGCGTTTTGGCGGTTTGCGGCGCGGCCAGCAGGCCGATCTGGAAAGCATGTTGCGCAAGCGCGGCGGGGCGTTGCCGCGGCGGCTGCGACGCGAGGCGCGCATCCTGGCCGAGGCCGACCGCAAGGCCGGCCAGCCGAAACTGGCCCGCCAGGTGGATTTCGTGCAGCTGGACCATGCATACAAGGCGCTGACGGCCTATCTGCGCCCGCTGGGGCAGGGGATGCGGTTGCGGGGCGGGGCGGCCGGTATCGCGGCAAGCGTGCTGTTCGGCCTGCTGCTGCTGGCGGCCGTCGCCATCTGGATCATGATGCGGCGCGGATTGATCTGAAAGGCAGTCACAGGGATACGGTGTACCGTGCATTCCAGAAAATCGCGGCTGCCGGTTCCGTCGTGATGTGGGCCGGGCATCGGAACAGCGTCCATACCCGCGCCCGGCGACGTATTGCTTGGCGGCTGGAGGGGCGCAGCGGTCGAGCTTGCCGAAAGCGGCGGCGAGAAGAGAATTTCTTTGGATCAATAGGTTCCGAGGAACTGTCCCGGGATGCGGCCATCATGGAATCGCACCCGCGACGGCCGGAAACGCCGGAATATCGGTACCCGGGGGTCGTTCGGAGCGGTCGCGCTTCGACCTGCACCTGACTCCTCACGCCAAGCTCTGAGCAGAGCCGCAACGGCTGGTTCTGCTTGTCTCAAGGCACCGCCCGAAGCGTCGGGCAGGATGGTGGGCGGCGCGGATCCGGCCGGACCCGCACCGCGCCGGGATTACAGGCCGTTATAGAGCGGGAAGCGGGCGCAAAGCGCCTCGACCTCGGCCTTGACGCGGGCCTCGACCTCGGCATTGCCTTCCTCGCCATTGGCGGCAAGGCCGTCGACGACCTCGACGATCCAGCGGGCGATCTGGCGGAATTCGTCCTCCTTGAAGCCGCGGGTGGTGCCGGCGGGGGCACCCAGGCGGATGCCCGAGGTCACGAAGGGCTTTTCGGGGTCGAAGGGCACGCCGTTCTTGTTGCAGGTGATATGGGCGCGACCCAGCGCCGCCTCGGTCGCCTTGCCGGTCACGCCTTTCGGGCGCAGGTCGGCCAGGCAGAGGTGGTTGTCGGTGCCGCCCGAGACGATGTCGATGCCGCCCTTCATCAGCTCGTCCGCCATGGCACGCGCATTGGCGACGACTTGTGCGGCATAGTCCTTGAAGTCGGGACGCAGCGCCTCGCCGAAGGCCACGGCCTTGGCGGCGATGACATGCATCAGCGGGCCGCCCTGAAGGCCGGGGAAGACGGCCGAGTTGATCTTTTTCGCGATGTCGGCGTCGTTGGTCAGCACCATGCCCCCGCGCGGGCCGCGCAGCGACTTGTGGGTGGTGGTGGTCACGACATGGGCATGCGGCAGCGGCGAGGGATGCTGGCCGCCGGCCACCAGGCCCGCGATATGGGCCATGTCCACCATCAGCCAGGCGCCGACCTCATCCGCGATCTTGCGGAATTCGGCCCAGTCCCAGACGCGCGAATAGGCGGTGCCGCCGGCCAGGATCAGCTTGGGCTTGTGCTCATGCGCCTTCTTTCGGATCTCGTCCATGTCCAGCAGTTGGTCCTGCTGGCGCACGCCGTAGCTGACGACGTTGAACCATTTGCCCGACATGTTCACCGGCGAGCCGTGCGTCAGGTGCCCGCCCGAGTTCAGGTCCAGCCCCATGAAGGTGTCGCCCGGCTGCAGCAGCGCCAGGAACACCGCCTGGTTCATCTGGCTGCCCGAGTTCGGCTGGACGTTGGCGAATTCGCAGCCGAACAGCTGCTTGGCACGCTCGATCGCCAGTTCCTCGACGATGTCGACATATTGGCAGCCGCCGTAATAGCGCTTGCCCGGATAGCCCTCGGCATATTTGTTGGTCAGCACCGAGCCCTGCGCTTCCAGCACGGCCCTGGAGACGATGTTTTCCGAGGCGATCAGCTCGATCTCGTCGCGCTGGCGGCCAAGTTCCTTGCGGATGGCGCCGAAGATGTCGGGGTCGCGGCTGTCCAGCGTCTCGGTGAAGAATCCGGTGTCGGTCATCTGGTCCTCATGCAAAAAGCGGCTTGCCGGCCTTCTAGCGCCTTTCCTCGCGCCCCGCTAGGACGGATGCGACGCCTTGGCGGTAGATCTTCCATGCGTTCACTGGGACTTGCTTCCGTTCGGCGGCTGGCCATGATGGCCGCATGAAGATGCATTTCATCGCCTCAAGCACCGAAACCGCCGTGACGGCCGCAGAATCGCTGTCCGCGCGCTACGGCCATGTGCCGATCCGCGAGGCCGAGGTGATCGTGGCGCTGGGGGGCGACGGGCTGATGCTGAGCGTCATGCACCAGAATCGCGGCCTGCCGGTCTATGGCATGAACCGGGGCACCGTGGGCTTCCTGATGAACGCCTATTCCGAGGACGACCTGCCCGCCCGCATCCGTGCGGCCGAGGAAACCGTGGTCAATCCTTTGGCCATGACCGCCGGCACCACGGACGGGCACGAGCATTGCGCGCTGGCCATCAACGAGGTCAGCATGCTGCGCGCCGGCCCGCAGGCGGCGCGGCTGCGCATCAGCGTGAACGGCCGCGTGCGGATGGAGGAGCTGATCTGCGACGGCATGCTGCTGTCAACTCCGGCCGGTTCGACCGCCTATAACTATTCGGCGAACGGGCCGATCCTGCCCCTGGGCTCGGACGTGCTGGCGCTGACCGCCATCGCGCCGTTCCGGCCGCGGCGCTGGCGCGGCGCGATCCTGCCCAAGTCGGCTACGGTGCGCATCGACGTGCTCGACCCCGACAAGCGTCCGGTGATGGCCGATGCCGATTCGCGGGGCGTCGATTCGGTGCTCTGGGTCGAGATCCGCTCCGAGAACTCCATCCGCCATTGCCTGCTCTTCGACCCCGGCCACGGGCTCGAGGAACGGCTGATCCGCGAACAATTCGTCTGAGGCCCGATTCCATTCGAGCCTCGATTCCATTTGAGACTGCGCGCGGCGCACGCTAAAGGGCCGGGCATGATGAACCGTCCCGATCTTCCGCCCGAAATCGCCCGCCGCCGCACCTTTGCGATCATCTCGCACCCGGATGCGGGCAAGACCACGCTGACCGAGAAGTTCCTGCTGTTCGGGGGCGCGATCCAGATGGCCGGGCAAGTCCGCGCCAAGGGCGAGGCGCGGCGCACGCGCTCGGACTTCATGAAGATGGAGCAGGACCGGGGGATTTCGGTCTCCGCCTCGGCCATGAGCTTCGATTTCGGGCAATACCGCTTCAATCTGGTGGACACGCCCGGCCACAGCGATTTCTCCGAGGACACCTATCGCACGCTGACGGCGGTGGACGCGGCGATCATGGTCATCGACGGCGCCAAGGGCGTCGAGAGCCAGACCCGCAAGCTGTTCGAGGTCTGCCGGCTGCGCGACCTGCCGATCCTGACCTTCTGCAACAAGATGGACCGCGAAAGCCGCGACACGTTCGAGATCATCGACGAGATCCAGGAGAACCTGGCCATCGACGTGGCGCCGGTCAGCTGGCCCATCGGTATGGGCCGCGACTTCATCGGTGTCTATGACCTGCTGGGTGACCGGCTGGAGATCATGGACCGCGCCGACCGCAACAAGGTGGCCGAGTCGATCCGCATTTCCGGCCTGGACGATCCCAAGCTGGCCGAGCACATCCCCGCCGACCTGCTGGAAAAGCTGCGCGAAGAGCTGGAAATGGCGCGCGAATTGCTGCCTGCCTTCGACCGCAAGTCCTTCCTGGAAGGGCACATGACGCCGATCTGGTTCGGCTCTGCGATCAACAGCTTCGGCGTCAAGGAGTTGATGACCGGCATCGGCGAGTTCGGTCCCCAGCCGCAGCCGCAGAACGCCGCCGAGCGCCAGATCGCGCCCGAGGAAAAGCCGGTGACCGGCTTCGTCTTCAAGGTCCAGGCCAACATGGATCCCAAGCATCGCGACCGGGTGGCCTTCGTCCGCCTTGCCTCGGGACATTTCGAGCGGGGAATGAAGCTGCTGCATGTCCGGTCGAAGAAGCCGATGGCGGTGTCGAATCCGGTGCTGTTCCTGGCCGCCGACCGCGAACTGGCCGAGGAGGCATGGGCGGGCGACATCATCGGCATCCCCAACCACGGCCAGCTGCGCATCGGCGACGCGCTGACCGAGGGTGAGGCGCTGCGCTTCACCGGCATCCCCTCCTTTGCGCCCGAACTCTTGCAGACCGTGCGCGCGGGCGACCCGATGAAGGCCAAGCATCTGGAAAAGGCGCTGATGCAATTCGCCGAAGAGGGTGCCGCCAAGGTGTTCAAGCCGATGATCGGCTCGGGCTTCATCGTCGGCGTGGTGGGTGCGCTGCAATTCGAGGTGCTGGCCAGCCGCATCGAGCTGGAATACGGCCTGCCGGTGCGTTTCGAATCCTCGCAATTCACCAGCGCACGCTGGGTTTCGGGTCCGAAGGACAAGGTCGACACCTTTGCCAATACGAACAAGGGTCATATGGCGCAGGACCATGACGGCGATCTGGTCTATCTCACGCGTCTGCAATGGGACATCGACCGCGTCGAGCGCGACCATCCCGAGCTGAAGCTGACGGCGACGAAAGAGATGATGGTGTAAACCTTTATCGCCAAAGATCGGTGGTGCGCCCGGAAGGGGCCGGGCTTTCTCAATGGGCATTTTGCCGAGTTCCGGCACCTTGCGCCGCGGCTTGTATGTCGCGCCAATCCGCTATTATGTCTGTTTTGTTTAATCAGTGAGGTCGTTTCATGTATCGCAATCGCTTGCTTGCCGGATTTGCGCTGACCCTGATGCTGGCGGCTTGCGGCGAAGCGCCGACCGCTACGCCTTCGCCCGCAGCGGCGCGGGTGGATACCAGCACGATGAGTCTTGCCGCCCAACGCTTCGATCAGTTCTGCATCGCCAGTATTGGCGGCAAACCGGATGGCGTGGATCTTGCCAATGCCTATTACAAGGCGAGCCCGATTCCGCCGCTCGGCACGCTCAAGATCAGCCTTGGCATGAAGGCCGAAGACATCGGCGTTCAATTCGATACGCGCCGCAACGGCTGCATGGTGACCTCGTCGCAAGGCAAGGCGCCGAACGGCAAGGCGGAGCTCAGGGCACTTGCCCACGCTTACGCTGCCCGAAACGGCGGCACGGTCCAGGCACATTCCGACGCGGTGATTACGGTCAAGACACCGGCACGTTCGGCAAAGTTCCAGTTCTGGGACTCAAGGGGCGGCCTGTCCTTCCTAGTCGAGTCGTAAGGGGGAAGGTCGAGAACGGTAGCGGCATTCCGCAAGGGCCGATGATCGGTGCCATGCGGCGCACAGCCGCGCCGCATGGCATGGCCGCTCTTACCCCACCGTCACGTCCATCGTCACCTCGGCATTCAGCACCTTGCTGACCGGGCAGCCCTTTTCGGCCTTGCGGGCGCATTCCTCGATCACCGCCTTGTCGCCGTCGCCCCAGACCCTGGTGTTCAGATGCGCCGTCTTGATGGCAAAGCCGTCGCCCTCCTTGGCCAGCCCGATTTCCGAGGTGGTCTCGATGCGGACATTGCCGATCCCCGCCTCCTGCAGGATCGCCGACAGCGCCATGCTGAAACAGGCGGCATGGGCCGCGCCGATCAGTTCCTCGGGGTTGGTGCCGGGCAGGCCCTCGAAGCGGGTGTTGAAGCCATAGGGCTGGTTGCTCAGTGCCCCGGACTTGGTGGAAAGCGCGCCCTTGCCGTCCTTGAGCCCGCCTTCCCATTTCGCCGAACCGGAATTCACGATCATCGCCGTTCTCCTTTTCTGCCGTGACCTGCCGGCTGAACGCGCGATCCCTTGCGCGGGTTCAATCGCCGGCCTATCCCGCATGGGGAACGAGGGGAGAGAGGGCGCGGATGCCGGTGCATGAACTCGCCGCATTGGGCGCGGCGGCCTGCTGGGCGATCACCGGCATCCTGTCGCAATCGGCGGCGCAGGCGCTGGGGCCCTTTGGCTTCAACCGGCTGCGCCAGGCCATGGTCGCGGTCATGCTGGCGGCGATCGTGATCGCCACCGGCCGCTGGCAGGGCATCTCGGCCGAGGACCTGTGGCGGCTGTCGCTCTCGGGCGTGATCGGCATCTTTCTGGGCGATACGCTGCTTTACGTGGCACTGATCCGGCTGGGGCCAAGGCGCTCGGGGGCGTTGTTCGCGCTGAACGCGCCCATGGCCGCGCTGATGGGCTGGCTGGCGCTGGGCGAAGAGCTTTCGCTGCCGGCCGTGCTGGGCGTCGCGCTTTCGACGGCGGGCGTCGCCATGGCGGTGCTGGGCCGGGCCGGGCGCTCGGGCGGGCATCGTTTCGAGGCGGTGCAGGGCTCGGTCTGGATCGCCTCGGGCTTCGGGCTGATGGCGGCGGCGGGGCAGGCGCTGGGGTCGCTGATCGCGCGGCCGGTGATGGCTGCGGGCTTCGACCCCTATGTCGCCTCGCTGGTGCGGGTGGGCGTGGCGGTGGCCTGCCTGATCCTGCTGATGGCGCTGCCGATCCGCGCGGTCCAGCCACTGGGCCGGCCCACGCCGCGCGTGCTGGTGCTGACGGCGCTTTCCGGCCTGATCGCCATGGTCACCGGCATGACGCTGCTGATGTTCGCGCTGCAAGGCGGCAAGGTCGGCATCGTCTCGACGCTTTCGGCGCTGTCGCCGGTGCTGATCCTGCCGGTGCTCTGGGCGATGACCGGGGCGCGGCCCTCGGCGACCTCATGGGCGGGGGCGCTGATCGCGGTGGCGGGCATGGCGCTGCTCTTCTTGCGCTGACGGGTTTGTCATTTGCCGCCGGTGCCTTGCCGCGCTTCTCTCTGCGCATCGTCACGACAGGAGAAAACCATGCGTCTTGCCACATTCGCCCTTGCCGCGCTGATCGCCTTGCCGGCGGCCGCCCAGGATCATTCGGCCATGGATCATGCGGGACATGGCGACAGCCCCTCGACCGCCGGCTACCAGCAGGCCATGGAGCGGATGCATGAGGACATGATGATCGACTACAGCGGCGATGCCGATGTCGACTTCATGCGCGGCATGATCCCGCATCACCAGGGCGCCATCGACATGGCCAGGGTCGCGCTGGAGCACGGCAAGGACCCGGAGGTCCGCAAGCTGGCCGAAGAGGTCATCAAGGCCCAGGAGGCCGAGATCGAGATGATGCAGCAATGGCTGGAACAGCACGACAAGGCCGAATAGCCCGTCCTTCCTGCTCAAGATGGCCGGTCCGGCCCTGAGGGGTGGGACCGGCCGGGCTAAGGCCCTTGCCCTCAGCCCAGCAGGCGCTGCGCTTCCTGGATGGCAAAGCGGTCGGTCATGCCGGCGACGTAATCCAGCACCACCCGGGCGCGCCCGGTCTCGTCCCCCGCGGCCTCGGCGGCCTCGAACCAGGTCCGCGGCATCTTCGAGGGGTCGTCCAGGAACAGCGGAAACAGCCCGTTCAGCATCTCGGTCACCCGCCGCCGCTCGACCACCACCGAGGGCGCGCGATACATGCGTTGGAACAGGAACAGCTTGATCGCCTTGAGGTTCTGGTAGAGCGGCTTGGAAAAGCGGATGATCGGCCCTTCCATGTCGCGAATCTCCTGCACGTTTTGCGGCTGCAGGCTGGCCAGCCGGTTCTGCGCCACTGCGATCACGTCCTCGACCATGACGCCAAAGACCCGGCGCAGCGCCTCGTGCCGGCGTCGCATCGGCTCCAGTCCCGGATGCAGCGCATCGACGCGGGCAAGGGCCTCGCCGACGACGGGCAGTTCCGCCAGGTCCGCCTCGGTGAACAGCCCCGCGCGCAGCCCGTCATGCAGGTCGTGATGGTTATAGGCCACGTCGTCGGCCACGGCCGCGACCTGCGCCTCGGCGCTGGCATTGGTATGCAGCTCCAGATCCCATTCCGCATTCACCTCGGCCAAGGCATAGGGCAGATCGCCCGTCACCGGCCCGTTATGCTTGGCGATTCCCTCCAGGCTTTCCCAGGTCAGGTTCAGCCCGTCGAAATCGGCGTAATGCCGTTCCAGCCGGGTGACGATGCGCAGCGCCTGGGCATTGTGGTCGAAGCCGCCATAGGGCGCCATCAGCGCCGCCAGCGCATCCTCCCCGGTATGGCCGAAGGGCGGGTGGCCCAGGTCATGCGCCAGCGCCACCGTCTCGGCCAGGTCGGTGTTCAGCCCCAGCGCGCCGGCGATGGTGCGGGCGACCTGCGCCACCTCGATCGTATGGGTCAGGCGGGTGCGGTAATAATCCCCCTCATGCTCGACGAAGACCTGGGTCTTGTGCTTGAGCCGGCGAAAGGCGCTGGAATGGATGATGCGGTCGCGGTCGCGCTGCCAGGGGCTGCGAAAGGTGGACATGCGCTCGGGCCAGCGGCGGCCGCGGCTTTCTTCGGGCTGGCAGGCATAGGGTGCCGTCATCTGATCCTGCATTCCTTGCGAGGGTTCGGGCCAGAGCCTATATTCCAGACCGAAAGACGGAAACGGGAACGCCCCATGAACACAGGTCTGAACCTGCCCCCCAAGGTCACCGAACGCGCCTTCGCGCGCCTGGCCGAGATCAATGGCGACGGCCCCACCCGGCCCTTGCGGGTCGCGGTCGCGGGCGGCGGCTGCTCGGGCTTCCAGTATGACATCCGGCTGGACGAGGCGGCCGAGGACGATCTGGTGCTCAGCGGCGCCGGCCAAAGCGTCGTGGTCGATCCGGTTTCGCTGCCCTTCCTCGCCGGCGCGACCATCGACTTCGCCGACGAGTTGATCGGGGCCCGCTTCACCATCGACAACCCCAATGCCAGTTCGTCCTGCGGCTGCGGCACGTCGTTTTCGATCTGATCTGGCCTCGGCGCGCAGGGCCGGCTAGTCTCGCGCGCATGAAGATCGCGACATTCAACATCAACGGCGTCCGCGCCCGCATCGAGACCCTGACCGGCTGGCTGTCCGAGGCCCAGCCCGACGTCGTGGTCCTGCAAGAGATCAAGGCCCAGGACGAGGGCTTCCCGCGCGAACCCATCGCCGACCTGGGCTACAATATCGAAACCCACGGGCAAAAGGGCTTCAACGGCGTCGCCATCCTGTCGAAGCTGCCGCTGGAGGATGTCAGCCGCGGCCTGCCGGGCGACGGGACGGACGAACAGGCCCGCTATATCGAGGCGACCGTGGTCGGCCACCATGCGGTGCGCGTCGCCGGGCTCTATTTGCCGAACGGCAACCCGCAGCCGGGGCCGAAATTCGACTACAAGCTGGCCTGGATGGAGCGGTTGCGCGCGCGGGCCAAGGCGCTGCTGGCGACCGAGATGCCGGTGGCGATGATGGGCGACTACAACGTCATTCCCGAATCCCGCGACGCCGCCTTTCCGGAGAAATGGCTGGACGACGCGCTGTTCCAGCCCGAAAGCCGCGCCGCGCTGCGCCGCATCCTGTTCGACGGCTGGGCCGATGCGGTGCGCCTGCGCCATCCGGGCAGCACGCGCGGCCCCTTCACCTTCTGGGACTATCAGGCGGGGGCCTGGCAAAGGGACAATGGCATCCGCATCGACCATGTGCTGCTGTCGCCCCAGGCCGCCGACCTGCTCATCGATGTCGGCATCGACCGCGACGAACGCGCCAAGGACAAGCCCAGCGACCACGTCCCGGTCTGGGTCGACCTGGACGCCTGACGCGTCTTTCCGTTTGGAAAATACCCCGGGGGACGCCTTTCCGGCCCCGTCCAGGGGGTGGAAAGGCGGGGGGCGGAGCCCCCTTGGGCCGCTTCCCCGTCAGGTCGGATCGTTCAGGTCGCCGTCGCCCCTGATCTCGTCGTCGTCGCCGAAACGGGCATCGTCGTCGTATTCGTCCTCGCCCTCGCCGACATATTTCGCCGACAGTGCGATCGAGTGGTTGTCGTGGATCGGATCCATGACGATGTCCGAGGGGATCTCGCCCGCCAGCCATTCGCGGATCTCGTCCTTGGTCTCGTCGATCTCCTGCCCGGTGACTTCGGCGATATAGGCGATGAAGGCGCGCTTGTCGCCGTCGATCTCCTCCAGCTCGCTCTCATCGGCCGCCGGCCATTTCTCGACGATGGCCTCGAAGAAGGCGGGCCAGTTGTCGCGGACGTGAACCCATTTCATCGGTAGCCTCCTCCGCCCAAACCGCCCTGCACCATGCGCGAAGCGCCGGAGATATCCTCGCCCACGCCGGCCACGGTATTGCACGCGGTCAGCGCAAGAACGGTCAGGACGATTGCGATCCGACTGAATTTCATTCTCTTTCCTCCTGCCACCAGGTTTCTGGCATGAAGCCGGGCCAGTCACCGTAAAGCGGCGTGTTTTCAGGATAATCCAGGTCGGCGCGATGGGCCAAGCGGGAAATCCGTGAATAGCTGACCGGGATGACATAGCGTCCGGCGGTTAAGATCCGGTCAAGGGCCCTGACCGCGGCGACGAAACCCTCATGCGTGCGGGCCTGGCCCATCTCGGCGATCATCGCCTCGGCGGCGGGGCTGTCCATGCCCATCCAGTTGCGGCTGCCCGGCTTGGACACGCCCTCGCGCCCCCAATAAAGCCGCTGCTCGTTGCCCGGCGACAGCGACAAGCCGCGCTCATACCAGGTCATGTCGAACTGGTAGTTGTTCGTCCGCTCGACATATTGCGCCGCATCGAGCAGCGTCACCGTGGGCCGGATGCCGAGGTTGCGCAGCGATTGCACGAAGATGTCGACGATCTGCCGCATCTCGGCGCTGGTGCGCATGGCGCTGCCCGACTGGTTCAGCAGGATCTCGAAGCTGAAGGGGCGGCCATCGGCATCGCGCAACTCGCCCCCCTGCACGGTCCAGCCGGCCTCGCCCAGCAGGTCCAGCGCGGCGCGGATGCCCTTGCGGTCGATGGCCCGCTCGCCGCCCTCGGGCAGGGCATAGCCCTCGACGGTGCCGGGCGGCAGCTCCGCCGCGAAGGGCGCGAGCAATTCGGCCTCGCGCCCGGTGGCCGCGCCGGGCTGCATCGCAAGTTCGGAATTGGCGAAATAGCTGGTGATGCGGGGATCCTTGCCGCCGGTCAGCGTCATGTTGATGAAGCGATAGTTGAAGGCCTCGATCATCGCCTGCCGCACCCGCCAGTCGGCGAACAGCGGATTGCGGGTGTTCATCACCATCCCCATGATCCCCGAGGGGCGGCCATGCGCGATCTCGGATTTCACCATCCGGCCTTCGCGCATGGCAGGGAAATCGAAGTCGCGGTCCCAGCGCGCCGCGACCAGTTCGCGCCAGACATCGATCTCGCCGGCCTTGAAGGCTTCGAACATGGCCGAGGCATCGCCGAAGTAATCATAGCGGATCACGTCGAAATTATGCATGCCCCGGGTCACGCCCAGGTCGCGCCCCCAATAGTCCAGGTTGCGGCGAAAGGTGATCGCCCGACCCGGATCGACCCTGTCGATCACATAGGGCCCCGAGCCGATGGGAACCATCAGGCTGGACCGGCTGAAATCGCGCCCGTCCCATTGCGCCTTCTTCAGGATCGGCCGCATGCCCATCAGCATCGACAGCTCGCGGTCGGCGGTGTTGAAGGTGAAGCGGACCGAGCGCGGGCCGGTCTGCTCCATCTTCTCGACCTTGGACCAGACGGTGGTATATCGCGGATGGCCCTTGGTCCCCAGCACCTCATAGGACCACATCACGTCCTCGACGGTGACGGGGGTGCCGTCCGAAAAGCGCGCCTCGGGGCGCAGGGTGAACTCGACCCAGCTGCGATCCGCATCGGTCTCGACGCTTTCGGCCAGCAGGCCGTAAAGCGTGAAGGGCTCGTCGATCGAGCGGGCCATCAGCGACTCGGTCACAAGTCCCGGCTGGGTAAAGATCGGCCAGACCGGGTTGCCCATCAGGATCCAGGGGTTGAGCGAATCGAAGGTGCCCGTCTCGGCCAGGCGAATCGTGCCGCCCTTGGGTGCGTCGGGATTGGCATAGGGCAGGTGGGAGAAGCCGGGCGGCAGCGCAGGTTCTCCATACATTGCAATGGCATGCATGGGTTCGGCGGGGCTTGCCAGCGGCATGGATGCAACACACATGCACAGCGCGATTCGCCGCCAGATCGCGGATTCGTTAGCAAACTTGAAGAATCGCATGCTCGATTGCCCTGATTTCCGGGTCGTTGGTTCTGCCTGCGCCCAGATTAACCGCGCGTTCACCGCGAAGCAAACTTACGCCTTGGACTCATGGGGGGAAAAGCGTATAGATAAGGCACTGCTCGATAGGTTTCTTGCCTGTATGAAACCTGCCTCATGACTAGCGCCCGCCTTGTGCGGGCGCTTTTTTTACTGGGGTTTTCCGGCTTTCCGCGGCCTCCCGCCATGTCGGGCATTCGCGCCATGCGCCGGGGGGAATCGATCACGCAAAAATGTGAACGGATCGCGCGGTTTCGCCGCGCATCGACGGGCTCATGCGCCTTGCCAGCCCTCTGCGCCCGGCCTTGTGCGGTCCCGGCTTTTTGCTCATGCTGCGGCTGCAACAACAATGCGGGCGTCAGGAGGCAGCGATGTTCGAGAAATTCCTCAGCGGCAAGACGGCGGTGGTGACAGGCTCCAATTCGGGGATCGGGCTCGGGATCGCGCATGAACTGGCGCGCGCGGGCGCGGATCTCGTGCTGAACAGCTTTACCGACGCGCCCGAGGATCACGCCCTTGCCGAAAGCCTTGCCGCCGAGCATGGCGTCACGGTGCGCTATGTCCAGGCCGACATGTCCAAGGGTGCCGACTGCCGCGCCCTGATCGAAAAGGCCGGCGCCTGCGACATCCTGGTGAACAATGCCGGCATCCAGCATGTCGCGCCGATCCCGGATTTCCCGGGCGAGAAATGGGATGCGATCATCGCCATCAACCTGAGTTCCGCCTTTCACACCACGGCGGCGGCGCTGCCCCTGATGCGCAAGGCGGGCTGGGGGCGGGTGATCAACATCGCCTCGGCGCACGGGCTGACGGCCAGCGAATACAAATCGGCCTATGTCGCGGCCAAGCACGGCATCGTCGGTCTGACCAAGGTGACGGCGCTGGAGACCGCGAAGGAGCCGATCACCTGCAACGCCATCTGCCCCGGCTATGTGCTGACCCCGATCGTGGAAAAGCAGATCCCCGACCAGATGAAGACCCACAACATGAGCCGCGAGGACGTGATCGCCAAGGTCATGCTGCAGCGCCAGCCCTCGGGGCAATTCGCCACGGTCGAGCAGATGGGCGGCACGGCGGTCTTCCTGTGCTCGCCGGCGGCGGAGCAGATCACCGGCACGACCATCTCGGTGGACGGGGGGTGGACGGCGCTTTAGGCGCCGCCCGGTCCAGGCCGGTCACATCTCCAGTTCCGGGCCGGAATATTCGGTCGAGACCTCGATCTCTCCGGTCACGATCTGCTCGCGCAGGGCGTCGATGCGGTCGCGGATCTCGGCCGGAACGCTGTCGGAGAGGGTCAGCGAGACCGCTTCGGGGTTTTCCAGCCCGATATGCTTGACGGTCTCCGGCTTCCATGTGCCGTCCACCAGGTCCTGCACCGCCTGCACGCTGGGAATGCTGACATCGGCGATGGCCGAGGCGATGAAGACGTCCGGCTCGACCTTGGTCCAGTCGATGACATTGCCGATCTGTTTCGTGCCCGCCTCGCGCATGGCGTCGGTGGCGCCCTGGCGGCCTGCGTTCAGCATGGTGAAGATGATGTCGGCGCCCTGGTCCGTTTCGGCCTTTGCCACCCGCGCGGCCAGTTCGGTGTCGTCCTGGTTGCCGGCAAAGATCGTCAGGAACGTCGCGTCGGGCCTGGTGTGCATCAGCCCGTGGTAGAACCCGCCGCGGCCCTTGAGGCCCGGCGTCACCCGGATGCCCGAGATATGGCCGACCACGCCGGATTGCGTCAGCAGTCCTGCGGCCGCGCCGCCAAGCCAGGCGCTGTGTTCCTGCAGCACCTCATAGCTCGACAGGTTCGGCCCGGTCACGCCGCCTTGCACCACGACGAAGGGGATGTCGGGGAATTCGGCCGCGACGGTCTTGGCGGCCTCGTTGTTCTGGCCGCCATGGGCGATCACCATGTCGGGGGTCTGCCGGGCCAGGGCGCGCAGCGCCTCTTCCAGCTTGTCCTGTTCCGGCTGCACCTGATCGGTATAGGCGATCTTCGCGCCGAACTGCTTTTCGATCTTCAGAAGGCCGTTATAGCCGGCCTCCATGAAACCGTTGTCGTCGATCTTGCCCGGAATGAGCATGGCGATCGAAAGCTCGCCGTCCTGCGCATGGCTTGCGCCGGCCGCCAGCAGCGAGGCGGCCAGGGCCAGCCGAATTGTCGCGTTCATCCTGTTCGCTGTCCTTTGTCGGGGGTTTGGGTTCCGACAGGGGAGGCGTTGGGTGACGTAACGTCAACGCGCAATGTGTTAAGGGTGTCGCAAGAAAATCTTGAAAATCCTTTGCTCAGCCCCAGACCGCCTCGAACTCGCGCCATTCGCCCTTGCTCATGCCGCTGTTTTCCTGCGTGACCACCTCGCCCGACAGGCGGCGCTTCAGCGCCTCGACGCCTTTCGCCGAAAGCTGCACCCCGCCCAGCCGGTAATCCTCGAAGGCGGCATAGGCGAAGGGCACCCAGTCGCGGACGATGCCGCACATGGTCTCGGCATAGGCGCGGATCTCGTATTGCGCATGGGCATCGGCGCGCAGGCGCAGGAAGTGGAACAGGTTGTGCAGGTCCACCTTCCAATACCACTGCGTATAGATATTGGCCGGCAGGTTCATGCGCGCCAGTTCGCGGGCCAGGCCCTGCTGGCCCTCCTGGCTCAGCATCTGCTCGTAATGGTCGTAGCTGCGCATCGCGTCCTCGCGCAGCAGGTCCAGGACGCGGGCCGCCTCGTCGCCTTCCAGCACCTGGCCGCGGCCCTGGTTGTTCACCGTCGATTGCGCGGCAAGATGCTCGGGGGCAGGGATGTAGAATTCGCGGTCCAGGATCGAATAGCGCGCCGAATATTCGTTCACGTTGGCGGTGCGGTGGCGGATCCATTGCCGGGCGACGAAGACCGGCAGCTTGACGTGGAACTTGACCTCGCACATCTCGAAGGGGGTCGAGTGCCAGTGCCGCATCAGATAGCGGATCAGCCCCTCGTCGTTGCTGACCGATTTCGTGCCGCGGCCATAGCTCACGCGCGCGGCCTGGGTGATCGCCGCATCGTCGCCCATGTAGTCGATGACCCGGACCAGCCCGTGGTCCAGCACTTCATGCGCCCGGTAGAGGTGCCGCTCCATCCCCTCGGAGACGGCGCGCAGGGTGGGGCGCGGGTCGGCGCGCTGCTCGTCGATCTGGGCCTGTTGTTCGGGGGTGATGGGCATGGCGGAATCCTCGGATGGTATGGCCATATCTTGTGGCACCTGCGCGGGTTTCAATCAACCGGCTGTATGAGCGTTCCGGGTGCAACCGTTTGCCGCGCGTTGCGGTTGATCCGGCGAGATGCCAGTCTGAACCCGCAAACAGGCCCGGAGCGGCCGGAAAACAGGAAAGAGAAACGATGAAGATCCGCTATCTGCATACCATGGTGCGCGTGCTCGACCTTGAAAGCACGATGGCCTTCTTTCGCCTGCTGGGTCTTGAGGAGATCCGGCGAATCGACAATGAGAAGGGGCGCTTTACCCTGGTTTTCATGGCGCCGCCCGGCCAGCACGAATGCCCGGTCGAGCTGACCTGGAACTGGGACGGCGACGACGGCCTGCCCTCGGACAGCCGGCATTTTGGTCATCTCGCCTATCGGGTCGAGAATATCTACGAGATGTGCCAGAAGCTGATGGATGCCGGCGTGACCATCAACCGGCCGCCGCGCGACGGGCACATGGCCTTTGTCCGCAGCCCCGACAACGTCTCGATCGAGCTGCTGCAAGAGGGCGAGCACCTGCCGCCGCAAGAGCCCTGGGCCAGCATGGAGAACACCGGCCACTGGTAGGCGAAGGGCCGGATGGCCGACCGCGGGAATGGCGCGGTCCTTCGCGCGCCGATCCGCGCCGCCGCAAGACATGGCTTGCCGGTTCCGGTCGGGCCGGCGAAGCGGGACATGCCCTTGGGCCGTCGCACCGCGGCACGGGCATCATGGCGCAGCGGCCCCTCCGGCGCGATCTGGCGGGTTCAATAGATATAGCGGATCTGCTCGGCCCAGAACCGCTCGACCCGGCGCCATTGCAGGTTCACCGCCTCGATCGGCGGGTCGTCCAGCACGCCCGACAGATCCAGCCCCTCGGCATGCCGGGCGAACAGCTGCGCCACGCAGTCGCGCACCTCTTGCCCCGCCTGCGTCAGCCGCACCCGGACGGCGCGGCGGTCCATGTCGCAGCGTTCGTGGTGGACATAGCCCAGCTCGACCAGTTTCTTGAGATTGTAGGACACGTTCGAGCCCTGATACATGCCGCGCGACCGCAACTCGCCCGCCGTCACCTCGGACGTGCCGAGGTTATAGATCAGCAGCGCCTGCACCGGCGTCAGGTCGGATCGGCCCAGCCGCTCGAACTCGTCCTTGACCAGATCCAGCAGCAGCCGGTGCAGTCGCTCTAGTATCTGCAGGCTTTCCAGATAAGCCTCGGTCCGGTCGGTCTGCGGCGGCGGGGGCCGCAGGGCGGGCACCGTTTGGGCAGAGCTGCGCTGTTGCATGTGCGGGTTCCGTTCGTCGCCTCGTTTCCGCCACCATGCCGCAGATTTCCCAATCTTCGGTTAATCCGCCCGCAATTTCCTAAAATTACGCCTATTTCCGGGCCAGACGGGCGTGGGCAAAGGATGCCACGCGGTCCAGGATGGGCAGCAGGGCCTGGGGTCCCGGGCGTGCATCGCCCAGCCGGGCGGTGATCCAGGGATACAGATCCTGGTCGTTTTCGGTCAGCAGGGCCTCGTAAAGGTCCAGCTCGGCCTCGGTCAGCCGTTCCAGCTCGCTGTCCGAGAAGGGGCCCAGGATCAGGTCCATCTCCTTGGTGCCCCGCCGCCAGCTGCGCATCCGCAGCCGCTTCAGCCTCGTCTCTTTCTCGTCCACGCTTGCCCCCGGCTTGCCTGTCCGCGGTGGTGCCCCTATGACGGGACGGCCAGCCGCAGGATGAATTCGATGAGCTTTTTGTCGCAGACGCTCGCCCGCGTCAAACCCTCGCCCACCATCGCCATCACCGGCCGCGCCCGCGAGCTTGCCGCCGAGGGCCGGGACATCATCAGCCTGTCCGCCGGCGAGCCCGATTTCGACACGCCCGCGCATATCCGCGAGGCCGCCAAGGCTGCCATCGATGCCGGCCATACCCGCTATACCGCGGTGGACGGCATCCCCGAACTGAAACGCGTCATCTGCGACAAGTTCGCGCAGGAAAACGGGCTGGACTACGGCCCGGCGCAGGTGACGGTCGGCACCGGCGGCAAGCAGATCCTCTACAACGCGCTGATGGCGACGCTGAACCCGGGCGACGAGGTGATCATCCCGGCACCCTATTGGGTCAGCTACCCGGACATGGTGCTGCTGGCCGGCGGCACGCCCGTGGTGATCGAGGGCGCCATGGCCAACGGCTATCGCATCACCCCCGAGCAGCTGGAGGCGGCGATCACGCCCCGGACGAAATGGGTGATCCTGAATTCGCCCTCGAACCCCACGGGCGCGGGCTATGGCGAAGAGCATATGCGCGGGCTGACCGAGGTGCTGATGCGCCACCCGCATGTCTGGGTGCTGTCGGACGACATCTATGAGCATCTGGTCTTTGACGATTTCCGCTTCGTCACGCCGGCGCAGGTCGAGCCGGGGCTGAAATCGCGCACGCTGACCATGAACGGCGTCAGCAAGGCCTATGCCATGACCGGCTGGCGGATCGGCTATGGCGCCGGACCCGAGGCGCTGATCCGCGCCATGGCCAAGCTGCAATCGCAATCGACCTCGAATCCCTGCTCGATCAGCCAATATGCCGCGCTGGCCGCGTTGCAGGGGCCGCAGGACTATATCCAGGAAAGCCGCGCCGTCTTCCAGCGCCGCCGCGACCTGGTGGTCGAGGGGCTGAACGCCTGCCCGGGCATCGACTGTCCGGTGCCGCAGGGCGCTTTCTATGTCTATCCCTCGATTTCGGCGCTGATCGGCAAGACCTCGGCCGGCGGGGCGGCGATCGCCGACGACGAGGCCTTCGCCACCGCGCTGTTGAACGAGACCGGGGTGGCCGTGGTCTTTGGCGCAGCCTTCGGGCTGTCGCCGCATTTCCGCATCTCCTACGCCACCTCGGACGCGGTGCTGGCGGATGCCTGCGCGCGTATCAGGGCGTTCTGCGAAGGGCTGCGTTGATCGGCCCGAACCCCGGCCAGCGCTTGGCAGGCCGGGGCAGGGGAGCCTTGTCCCGCCTCAGTTGACGAAAAGCTGCGGCCTGGTCAGGCTTTCGGGGCGCAGGATGGCGTCCAGCCGTTCCTTCGGCAGCAAGCCTTTTTCCAGCACCAGCTCATAGACGCCGCGGCCGGTCAGATGCGCCTCGGTCGCGACCTCGGTTGCGGCGGCATAGCCGATATAGGGATTCAGCGCCGTGACGATGCCGATCGAGCGGCGCACGGTTTCCTTGAGCACGTCGCGATTCGCGGTGATGCCGCGCACGCAATTGTGCTCCAGCGTGTCGCAGGCCGCGATCAGGTGGCTGACCGAACGGAACATGCTGTAGGCGATCACCGGCTCGAAGGCGTTCAGCTGCAACTGCCCGCCCTCGGCGGCCATGGTGATGGTCATGTCGTTGCCGATCACCTCGAAGCAGACCTGGTTCACCACTTCGGGGATGACCGGATTCACCTTGCCCGGCATGATCGAGGAGCCGGCCTGTTTCGCGGGCAGGTTGATCTCGTTCAGGCCGGCTCGCGGACCCGAGGACAAAAGCCGCAGGTCGTTGCAGATCTTCGACAGCTTCACTGCCACCCGCTTCAGCACGCCCGACACCTGCACGAAGGCGCCGCAATCCTGCGTCGCCTCGACCAGGTCGGGGGCGGTGACGACCGGGATCACGGTGATCTCGGCCAGCCGCGCCCGCACCCGCTCGGCATATTCGGGGTGGGTGGTGATGCCGGTGCCGATGGCGGTGGCGCCCAGGTTGATCTCGCAGATCAGGCTGGCGGCCTCGGCCAGCCGCACCTCGTCCTCGCCGATGGTGATGGCGAAGGCGTTGAATTCCTGGCCCAGCGTCATCGGCACCGCCTCTTGCAGCTGGGTGCGGCCCATCTTCAGGATCTCGGCGAACTCGCCGCCCTTCTCGGCAAAGGCGCCGCGCAGCGAGGCCAGCGCCGCGATCACGTTCTGCAAGCCCCGCCACGAGGCCAGCCGCAGCGCGGTCGGATAGACGTCGTTGGTCGACTGGCTCAGGTTCACATGCTCGTTGGGGTGCAGGTATTGGTATTCGCCCTTGGCGTGGCCCATCAGCTCCAGCGCCCGGTTGGCGATCACCTCGTTGGCGTTCATGTTGGTCGAGGTGCCGGCGCCGCCCTGGATCTGGTCGACCACGAACTGCTCGTGCAGCTTGCCCGCCCGGATCTCCTCGCAGGCGGCGACGATGGCGTCGCGGCGCTCGGCCGAGAGCAGCCCCAGATCGGCATTCGCCAGCGCCGCGGCCTGCTTGATCGCGGCCAAGGCGCGGATCAGTTCGGGAATTTCACCGATGGGCCGGCCCGAGATCGGGAAATTCTCGACGGCGCGCAGGGTGTGGACGCCCCAATAGGCATCCGCCGGCACCTCGCGGTCGCCAAGCAGGTCGTGTTCGATACGGGTCTTGTTCATGGTCACCTCGGGCGCAGGCGCACAGGCCCGCCCCCGGGGACGGTGCTGGCGCGATGCGCATTCTGTCGGAATCTGTTGCGATGATAGGGCATTGGCCTGCCCCGTGTGTCAAAGATTTAGGCAGGATTGCGCGTATTTTCCAATGCCAAGTCGCGCTGGGTTATTCCGGTTTTGCATAACCTTCGCCCAGCTCGCGCGCCGCTTGCCAAACCCGCCCGGTGATGCCGCGTCCGCGCGCGGCATTGCGGTAAAGCCTGATCTCCATCGGCAATTCGGGGGCAACGACCTCCAGCCGGCCGGTCTCGATTTCCGCCTCGACCAGCAGCCGGGGCAGCCAGACCATGCCGTGGCCGGCGACCGCCATGCTCTTCATCGCCTCGGCCATGGATGCCTCGTCGGTATGGGCGATATAGACCTTGGGCGCACCGGGCTGGGCCAGGGCGATGCGCGCCATGGCGTTCAGGAACGAGCCGCGCGAGTATTTCAGCATTGGCATGCCGTCGGTCAGCCATTCCTCGGGCCAGCCCGGGCGGGCGACGGCGACCAGGCTGTCATGGCCGACCACCAGATGCGGATAGCCCGAGGGGTCCAGCGGGATGTTCACCTGCGGATGGGCATAAGTCAGGAAGAAGTCGTAGCCGCCCTCGGTCAGCGCCTCGATGCAGCGGTCGAAGTTCTCGGGCTTGACGCGGCTGGTCATCTGGCCCGCCGCCGCCTTCAGCCGCATCAGCCAGCCCGGCAGGAAGGTCACGGTCAGGCTGTGCAGCGCCAGGAAGGAGATCTCTCCGCCCCGGCTGCGGGCATGGTCGCGGAACTCGGCGCGGCGGGCGTTGATCATGCGCACGGCTTCCTCGGCCGTTTCGCGGAACAGCACGCCTTCGGGGGTCAGGGTTACCGGATAGCTGTCGCGTGACAGAAGGTCGGTGCCCAGCCATTCCTCCAGCGCGCGGATGCGGCGGCTGAAGGCGCTTTGCGTGACGCCGCGCAGCTCGGCCGAGCGCGAGAAGCTGTGCGTCTCGGCCAGCACCAGGAAGTCCTCAAGCCATTTGAAGTCCATGCGCCCCCCTTTTCCGCCGCTTTAGCCGAGGCTTCGCGGCCGCGCCACAGAAAGACGATTGCGGCCGGGCCGGTAAGGCGATCACCGCAACGCTGGCTGAGGCGCGGATGCTGGCCCGGGATGCCGCGCTTTGGGACGCGGCCCGGCCCTGAACGCTTGCCCCTTGCCGGAAAATCCGGTTTTCTGGCCGGCACCAGACAAGGGACGGGCGTATGGATGATGTGACGATGGTGTCGGTGGCCGAGCTTGGCCGGATGGTCGAGTCGATCTTCATGCGCGCGGGCTTCAACGCGCAGCAGGCCGACGCCATCGCCCGCATCATCACTGCCGCCGAGCGCGACGGCGCCAAATCGCACGGCATCTATCGCATCGAGGGCTGCCTGCGCACGCTGGCGGCCGGCAAGGTTTCGTCCGGGGCGCGGCCCGAACTGATCGACGAGGGCAGCGCGGTGATCCGGGTCGCGGCGGATGGCGGCTTTTCGCCCGCGGCCTTCGAACTGGGCCTGCCGGCGCTGGCGGGCCGTGCCGAAAAGCTGGGGCTCGCGGCGTTGGTCATCAACGATTGCGTGCATTTCTCGGCGCTCTGGCCCGAGGTCGAGGCGGTGGCGTCGCGCGGCCTTGCCGGGCTCGCCATGTGCCCCAGCTATGCCGTGGTCGCGCCGGCGGGCGGCACGCAGCCGCTTCTGGGCACCAATCCCATCGCCTTCGGCTGGCCGCGGTCGGGGGCCGCGCCCTATGTCTTCGACTTCGCCACCTCCTGCGTCGCGCGGGGCGAGATCGAGTTGCTGGCGCGGGCCGGCGAGCCCTTGCCCGAGGGCTGGGCGCTGGATGCCGAAGGCGCCCCCACCACCGACGCGGAGGCGGCGCTCTCGGGCGCCATGCTGCCCTTTGGCGGGCACAAGGGATCGGCCATCTCGACCATGGTCGAGCTTCTGGCCGGGGTGATGATCGGCGACCTGACCAGCCAGGGCGCGCTTGCGGAACTGGGCACGCTCGACCTGGCGCCGAAACATGGCAAGTTGATCCTGGCCTTTTCGCCCGCGCGCTTTGCCGCCGGCCGGCCGGGCGATCCGCTGGCGCGGGCCGAAGCGCTGTTCGACGCCATCCTGGGGCAGGGTGCGCGCCTGCCCGGCCAGCGCCGCCTTGCCGCCCGCGCGCGCTCCGAAGCCGAGGGCATCGCGCTGAACGCCGAGGAACTGGCGCTGATCGACCGCCTCCAGCGCGACGGGCTGGCTGCGCTCGGCTAGATCGCGGTCCAGTTCTGCTCGACGACGGCCTCCATGGAGACGTGGCTTGATGTGTTGCTGACATGGGGCAGGACCGAGATCTTCTCGGCCAGGATGCGGCGGAAATCGGCCATGTCGCGCGAACGGACCTTCATCAGGTAGTCGCAGCTGCCGGCGATCATGTAGCATTCCTCGACCTCGGGGATGGCGCGGACGGCGGCGTTGAACTGTTGCAGCGCATGTTCGCGGGTGTCGTTCATGCTGACCTCGACATAGGTCACATGGGTCAGGCCCAGCTTCAAGGGCGACAGGATGGCGCGATAGCCGGTGATCAGGCCGATCTCTTCCAGGTGCTTGATGCGCAGCGCCACCGGGGTCTTGGACAGCCCGACCCGCCGCGCCAGTTCGGCGATGGGGATGCGTGCGTTCTCGGTCAGTTCCGCCAGGATCTTGCGGTCCTGCGTATCCAGGTTCAGGTCCATTCTGAAAATCGCCTCGAATTTGTTCTATCGGCCTAGAGCGTGGCGCATCTTCAGGCGCACCGCCTAGCCGGCATCTGATAATACTGTCGCATCGAATAAGGAGATCGGCATGAATCGTGTCAACCCCACCGTGCGTTCGGACGTGTTTTCCGCGCAGGCGAAATTCGCCGACGAGGCAGAGCTGCTCGGCGGGTTGGTGGCGCAGGCGGGGTTGGACGACGCGCAGCGTGCCGCGATCACGCGCCGGGCCGCCGATCTGGTGCGCCGCATCCGCGACGAGGCGAAGCCGACGATGATGGAGCATTTCCTGGCCGAATACGGGCTGTCCACGCGCGAGGGGGTGGCGCTGATGTGCCTGGCCGAGGCGATGCTGCGCGTGCCCGACCGCATGACCATCGACGCGCTGATCGAGGACAAGATCGCGCCCTCGGACTGGGGCAAGCATCTGGGCGAGGCGTCCTCGTCGCTGGTCAATGCCTCGACCTGGGCCCTGATGCTGACCGGCAAGGTGCTGGACGACGACCAGGCCGGGATCGCCGGCACACTGCGCCGCGCCGTGCGCCGGCTGGGCGAGCCGGTGATCCGCACCGCCGTCGGCCGTGCGATGAAGGAGATGGGCCGGCAATTCGTGCTGGGCCAGACCATCGAGGCGGCGCTGGAACGCGCGGCCAAACGCGAGGCGCAGGGCTTTACCTACAGCTACGACATGCTGGGCGAGGCGGCGATGACCGGGGCCGACGCCGCGCGCTACGACCGCGCCTATTCCGATGCCATCGCGGCGATCGCGAAAGCCTGCACCAGGGGCTCGGTCGAGGACAATCCCGGCATCTCGATCAAGCTGTCCGCCCTGCATCCGCGCTATGAGGTGGCGCAGGAATCCCGCGTCATGACCGAACTGGTGCCGGTGGTGCTGAAGCTGGCGCGCCAGGCCAAGGCGGCCGGCATGGGCATGAATATCGACGCCGAGGAACAGGACCGGCTGGTGCTGTCGCTTAAGGTGATCGAGGCGGTGCTGTCGGACCCCTCGCTGGCCGGCTGGGACGGGTTCGGCGTCGTGGTGCAGGCCTATGGCAAGCGCGCCGGGCAGGTGATCGACTGGCTTTACGAAACTGCCACGCGGCTGGACCGCCGGATCATGGTGCGGCTGGTCAAGGGCGCCTATTGGGATACCGAGATCAAGCGGGCGCAGGTCGAGGGCTTTCCGGGCTTTCCGCTGTTCACCAGCAAGGTCGCGACCGATGTCAGCTATATCGCCAATGCCCGCAAGCTGATCGGCTACGCCGACCGCATCTATCCGCAATTCGCCACCCATAACGCCCAGACCGTCGCGGCGATCCTGGAGATGGCGGGCGAGACCCGCTTCGAATTCCAGCGCCTGCACGGCATGGGCGAGCGACTGCACGATATCGTGCTGCGCGACCATAATGGCCGCTGTCGCATCTATGCGCCCGTCGGCGCGCATCGCGACCTGCTGGCCTATCTGGTCCGGCGGCTGCTGGAGAACGGCGCCAACAGCAGCTTCGTGCATCAGATCGTGGACGAATCCGTCTCGCCCGAGGAGGTCGCCCGCGATCCCTTCGCGGCGCTGGCCGAGGCGCGCCCGCCCTTGGGCCTGATCACGCCGGATGCGCTGTTCGGCACCTCGCGCCGGAACTCGGCCGGGTTTGATCTGACCGACGAAGAGACTCTGGCCCGCATCTACGCCGCCCGCGACGTGGCGATCCCGGATGCGATGCCGCTGACCGTTTCCGAGCCGACCGGCAAGATGCAGGACGTGCTGAACCCCGCGACGGGCGAGAAGATCGCCCGGGTGATGATGGTCGATGCGGATACTGCCGCCCGCGCCATCGCGGACGCGCTCATCTGGGACGCATCGGCGGCCGAGCGTGCCGCGGTGCTGCGCCGTGCCGCCGATCTTTACGAAGACCATTACGGCCCGATCTTCGGCATCCTCGGCCGCGAGGCCGGCAAGTCGCTGGCCGATGCGGTGGCGGAACTGCGCGAGGCGGTGGACTTCCTGCGCTATTACGCCGCCGAGGGTGAGGCCAGCCCCGGCGCCCCGCGCGGCATTGTCGGCGCGATCAGCCCGTGGAACTTCCCGCTGGCAATCTTTACCGGCCAGATCGCGGCGGCGCTGATGGCCGGCAATGCGGTGATCGCCAAGCCGGCCGAGCCCACCCCCGTCATCGCCGCCTATGCCATCGGCCTGCTGCATCAGGCGGGCGTTCCGAAAGCCGCGCTGCAACTGCTGCCGGGCGCTGGCCGCGTGGTCGGCACGGCGCTGAGCTCGGATCCGCGCGTCTCGGGGCTGGTCTTTACCGGCTCGACCGGGACCGCGCAGACCATCGCGCGGACCATGGCTGCGAACCTGGCGCCCGGCACGCCGCTGATCGCCGAGACCGGCGGGCTGAACGCGATGATCGTCGATTCCACCGCGCTGCCGGAACAGGCGGTGCGCGACATCGTGAACTCGGCCTTCCGCTCGGCCGGCCAGCGCTGCTCGGCGCTGCGCTGCCTCTATGTGCAAGAGGACGTGGCGCCGCATCTGGTCGAGATGATCAAGGGCGCCATGGACGAGCTGCGCGTCGGCGACCCTTGGGATCTGACCACCGATGTCGGCCCGGTGATCGACCCCGGCGCGCAAAAGGAAATCGCCGATTACATCGCCGCCAATGCAAATCGCGTGCTGCACAAGCTGGCGGCCCCCTCGCGCGGCTGGTTCATCCCGCCGACCATGCTGAAAGTGTCGGGCATCGCGGATCTGGAGCGCGAGATCTTCGGCCCGATCCTGCATGTCGCCACCTTCCGCGGCGACCAGCTGGACCAGGTGATCGCCGACATCAACGCCCGCGGCTTCGGCCTGACCTTCGGGCTGCATACCCGCATCGACTCGCGCGTGCAGGAGGTTTCGGACGCCATCCATGTCGGCAATATCTACGTGAACCGCAACCAGATCGGCGCCGTGGTGGGCAGCCAGCCCTTCGGCGGCGAGGGGCTGTCGGGCACCGGCCCCAAGGCCGGTGGGCCGCGCTATGTGCCGCGTTTCTTTGCGCCCGCCGCGCCCTTGGCCGTGCCCGGCACCTGGCAGGGCCCGGCCGACGAGGCGCGGCTGCGCGGCGCGCTGGCCGATGCATCCCCGAAGAAGATCGACGAGCGCCTGATGCCCGGCCCCACGGGTGAACTGAACCGCCTGACCGCGCATGCCCGCCCGCCGGTGCTGTGCCTCGGCCCCGGCGAACAGGCGGTTGCGGCGCAGGTGGTGGCGGTCGAGGCGCTCGGCGGCCAGGCCGTCGGCGCCGATGGCGCCCTGCCGCCCGAGGCGCTGACCCGTCTGCCGCAGCTTTCCACTGTGCTCTGGTGGGGCGACGAGGCGCAGGGCCGCGCCCATGCCCAGGCGCTGGCGGCGCGCGAGGGTGAAATCGTGCAGCTGATCACCGCCATGCCCGACCTCGCCCACATCGCGCATGAGCGCCACCTTTGCGTCGATACCACCGCAGCGGGCGGCAACGCAGCATTGCTCGCAGGGTGAGGGGCGGGGCTGCCGAGGTCGTTATGTTGGTGAGCTGAGTCGCTGACGTTCCCGCCCTTCAGGAGGGGGTTATGTGTCGCCTGTCCTGATTGGGCCTTTCAGGATCCGGGGTGGCATCCGACCTTTCTTTTGGCTGAGGGGATGCTGAACGTTCTGGCGTGTTTTCTGTCTGGTGCCTTTGACGCGCGGCTGGAATTCGCGGTGCGCAGCTGGGCCTTGCAGGACGGCAAGGTCGGCACGCGCGTCGCGGCGGCGGAC
>NZ_JASSPE010000037.1:0-24229 GCF_030234105.1 Paracoccus sp. SSJ
CGTAGGCCTTGAATTCACCAAAATACTTGGTGATCGCGGCCGTCAACGTCGTCTTGCCGTGGTCAACGTGACCAATCGTCCCAATGTTGACGTGCGGTTTCGTCCGTTCAAACTTTGCCTTTGCCATGGGCATGGCTCCTTATGTTGACGGTGCGTGCAATCACGCACCCTACGGGGTTGGTAGGGTGCGCGGTTGCCCACGCACCGCCGGGATTACGCGTATTTCTTCTGGATCTCGTCCGAGATGTTCTGCGGCACGGCCTCGTAATGGTCGAACTGCATCGTGAACACCGCGCGGCCCGAGGACATCGAACGCAGGTTGTTGATATAGCCGAACATGTTGGCCAGCGGCACGAAGGCGTCGATGACGTTCGCGTTGCCGCGCGTGTCCTGGCCGCGGACCATGCCGCGACGGCTGGTCAGGTCGCCGATGATCGAGCCGGTATATTCCTCCGGCGTGACCACCTCGACGCGCATGATCGGCTCGAGCAGCTTGGCGCCCGCCTTCTTCAGCCCCTCGCGCATACCGGCGCGTGCGGCGATCTCGAAGGCCAGGACCGAGGAGTCGACGTCATGGAAGGCACCGTCGATCAGCGCCACCTTGAAGTCGATCACCGGGAAGCCGGCCAGCGGGCCCGAATCCATCACCGACTTGATGCCTTTTTCCACGCCCGGGATGTATTCCTTGGGCACGGCACCGCCGACGATCTTGGACTCGAACGAGTAGCCCTCGCCCGGCTCGGTCGGCTCGATCTGCAGCTTCACGCGCGCGAACTGGCCGGTACCGCCGGTCTGTTTCTTGTGCGTGTAGTCGATCTCGGCCGGCTGCGAGATGGTTTCGCGATAGGCCACCTGCGGGGCACCGATGTTCGCCTCGACCTTGAACTCGCGCTTCATGCGGTCCACGAGGATGTCGAGGTGAAGCTCGCCCATGCCCTTCATGATGGTCTGGCCCGATTCCATGTCGGTCTCGACGCGGAAGGACGGGTCTTCGGCGGCCAGGCGCTGCAGGGCAAGACCCATCTTTTCCTGGTCGGCCTTCGACTTCGGCTCGACGGCGATCTCGATCACCGGCTCGGGGAAGGTCATGGTTTCCAGGACCACCGGCTTGGCCGGATCGCAGAGCGTGTCGCCCGTGGTGGTTTCCTTCAGACCGGCCAGCGCGATGATGTCGCCGGCAAAGGCTTCCTCGATCTCCTCGCGGTTGATGGCGTGCATCACCATCATCCGGCCGACGCGCTCGCGCTTGCCCTTGGTCGCGTTCAGCATCTGGTCGCCCTTCTTGAGCTGACCGGAATAGATGCGCGTGAAGGTCAGCGAACCGACGAAGGGGTCGTTCATGATCTTGAACGCCAGCGCCGAGAAGGGCTGGTCGTCCGAGGCCGAACGCTCGATGTTGCGGGTCTCGGTCTCGTCGCCCGGCGCAAAGCCCAGATAGGCGGGGACGTCGGTCGGCGCCGGCAGGAAGTCCACCACCGCGTTCAGCAGCGGCTGCACACCCTTGTTCTTGAAGGCCGAGCCGGCCATGACCGGGAAGAACGACAGCGACAGCGTGCCCTTGCGGATCAGCTTGCGCAGCGTCGCCTCATCGGGCTCGTTGCCGTCCAGGTAGGCTTCCATCGCCTCGTCGTCCTGTTCGACGGCGAGTTCGATCATCTTGCCGCGCCATTCCTCGGCGACGTCCTGCAGCTCGTTGCGGATCGGCTGGCGGACCCAGGAAGCGCCCAGATCCTCGCCCTTCCAGACCCATTCTTCCATCTTGATCAGGTCGACGATGCCTTCCAGCTTGTCCTCGGCGCCGATCGGCAGTGCGATCGGGCAAGGCGTGCCGCCGGTGCGGTCCTTGATCATGGCGACGCATTTGAAGAAATCGGCGCCGATCTTGTCCATCTTGTTGACGAAGACGATCCGCGGAACCTTGTAGCGGTCGGCCTGGCGCCACACCGTCTCGGTCTGCGGCTCGACGCCGGCATTGCCGTCCAGAAGGCAGATCGCGCCGTCCAGAACCGCCAGCGAACGCTCGACCTCGATGGTGAAGTCGACGTGGCCGGGGGTGTCGATGATGTTGAAGCGGCAACGCTCGCTATCATCGGGGGTGAAGTCCGCATCCTCGTGGCGCTGCCAGAAGGTGGTGGTCGCCGCCGAGGTGATGGTGATGCCGCGCTCGGCTTCCTGCTCCATCCAGTCCATGGTGGACGCACCTTCGTGCGTCTCGCCCATCTTGTGGTTCTTGCCGGTATAGAACAGGATCCGCTCGGTCGTCGTGGTCTTGCCCGCATCGATGTGGGCCATGATCCCGAAGTTCCGGTAGCGCTCCAGCGGATATTCGCGTGCCATAAAGGGCCTTCCTTCCGGTTACCAGCGGTAGTGGCTGAACGCCTTGTTGGCGTCGGCCATCTTGTGCGTGTCCTCACGCTTCTTGACGGCGGTGCCGCGGCCGTTCACGGCATCGGCCAGCTCGCCCGCGAGGCGCTCTTCCATGGTGTGCTCGTTGCGCTTTTTCGAAGCGTCGATCAGCCAGCGGATCGCCAGGGCTTCGCGGCGCGACGGACGGACCTCGACCGGAACCTGGTAGGTGGCACCGCCGACGCGGCGCGAGCGCACTTCGACCGAGGGCTTCACGTTGTCGAGCGCCTCGTGGAAGACCTCGATCGGCTCGCGCTTCAGCTTGCCCTGGACGCGGTCGAGGGCGTTGTAGACGATGCGTTCGGCAACCGATTTCTTGCCGTCGATCATCAGGTTGTTCATGAATTTGGTCAGCACGCGATCGCCATACTTGGCGTCGGGCAGGACTTCGCGCTTCTCAGCGGCGTGACGACGGGACATGTGCCTATCTCCTTACTTCGGACGCTTCGCGCCGTATTTCGAACGACGCTGACGACGATCCTTGACGCCCTGGGTATCCAGAACACCGCGCAGGATGTGGTAGCGGACACCCGGAAGGTCTTTCACCCGGCCGCCGCGGATCAGCACGACCGAGTGCTCTTGCAGGTTGTGCTTTTCGCCCGGAATATAGGAGATCACCTCGAAGCCATTGGTCAGGCGGACCTTGGCCACCTTACGCATGGCCGAGTTCGGCTTCTTCGGCGTCGTGGTATAGACGCGCGTGCATACGCCCCGCTTCTGCGGGCAGGATTGGAGGTGCTGCGACTTCGAGCGCTGCACCTTGGGCTGCCGCGGTTTGCGGATCAGCTGTTGGATCGTCGGCATTCGGTTCCCCGTCTTGCTTTCGTCAATACTCGCAGCCATCGGCTGCGCCACTTCTCGACGGCGAATCACGCCCATCGTGAAACGCCACAACCCATCCTCTCCCCAAGAGGGTGAGGACGGGTCGAATTACCAGAGGATCGGGGCATTCCGGCCCGGATCATGACCACAGAGGTTCTGGGCCCCGATCAGATTCCTGACGGGTGAAGGGCGTATATGGGCAAACCGGGGGTGAGTCAACAACCCCCCGGGGCATGACCGGCACCGGAAATCCGGGCCCCGGCCCTTCATACGCCCCATCGCGGCCGGTCGGCGCCGGGCAAGCCGAAATCGCGCGCGGCGCGGTCCAGCGTATCTAGGTCGATACGGAACCTTTCGGCCAGAATCCGACCCCTGCCGGCCGGGTCGTCCGGGCACGGATAGCCGGCACCGATCGCGCCCGAGTCGTTGTCGTGGTTCAGGGAGCGCACGAACATCGCCTTGCCGGCCAGCGTCACTCCGGGCATGGACAGGCCGATCTTCCAATGCTGGAAATGCACGGCGCTGCACTGCGCATCGGGCGGCAGATAGATGGTCAGCCCGGCCGATGCGTTATGGATCACCCGCTGCTCGACCGAGACGCCGTCCCGCGTCACCTTCAGCACCAGCCCGCGGGAATAATCGCAAGAGAGGCACCGCCGCCTTTCCCACAGCGGGCGCATCGCCGCGAAATCGGTGCGCGCGTCGCGGATATAGTCGATGGCCACGGCATCGTCGTCATCCTGGCGGAAATGGCCGACGACATCGGCATCGGGCTCGATATGCGGGGCGATCGCGGCCATGCAGGCGTCGAGATGCTTCTCCATCGGCGGGACCAGTTCCAGCCGCGCCTGGGGCATGATCCCGGCCAGTTCGCGCAGCCGCGACAGCCAGGGCTCGGGCAGGTCCGGGCCGGTCATCAGGACCAGGGTGAAATCCGGGTCGGTCTGGGCCAGCAGCCCCGGCAGGGTGACGTTCTCGAACCAGAACCAGCGGCGCGCCAGCCGCTCGGGGTCGTAGAGAAAGGCCCGGCGCTCGGCCAGCGTCTCGTGCATCACCTGAAAGCCGCGCCCGCCAAGATAGGAAAACCGGCACAGGCCCAGCATCTGCACCCGCATCAGCCCCTCCGTTGCAATTGCCGCTCGCGCAGGATGGTATAGATCCCCGCCCCCACGACCAGCGCCGATCCCGCCCAGGTCCACAGGTCCGGCCATTCGCCAAAGATCGCCAGCCCCAGCACCACGGCCCAGACCAGCGACGTATAGCGGAAGGGCGCAACGACGGCGATCTCGCCCACCCGCATGGTGGCGACGGCGGTGATATAGCCGACGGTCAGAAACAGCGCCGCCAGCGCCAGCAGCGAAAGCTCTGCCACGGTCGGAACGCGCCAGCTTTCCCCCGTGCCCAGCACGAAGCCCGTCAGCATCACCGCCAGCGCCGCGTAAAAGGCGATGGCGGACGAGCCGACCCCGGCCGAGAAGGTCCGCGTCGCCAGGTCGCGCAGCACGATCAGCAGCATCGCCGCCAGCGCAATGGCAGACCACATGTCGAAGGCGCCGGTTCCCGGCCGCAGGATCAGCAGCACCCCGAGAAAGCCGATGCCGATGGCCAGCAGCCGGCGCCAGCCCAGCCTTTCGCGAAAGAACAGCGCCGCCGCCAGCGTCACCGCAAGCGGCAGGGCCTGCATGATCGCCGAGATGTCGGCCAGCGCCATGCGCCGCAGCGCCAGCAGGTAAAGCACGGTCGAGACGACATCGGCCACCGTGCGCAGCGCCAGAGGCCAGACATCGCCGCGCGGCACCCGCAGGCGGACCCCGCCCTGCGCCTGCGCGACCAGCAGCATGACCAGCAGCACCAGCGCGCCGCGAATGGCGATGGATTCGTAAAGCGGCAGGGTCTGGGTCACCGCCTTCATCAGCGCATCGTTGCAGATGAAGGCCGCCATGCTGAGCATCATCAGGGCCGAGCCGCGCAAGTTGTCGGCCGCGCTGGCTGAAAAGACCTGCGGCTCGGCGGGTGGCCGTCCCTTCCGGCTGAATGAAAGAAACGGCGTGCGCATGGCGATTCCCGGCTGTTTTTCAATGCTTAGGAAAGGCGCGATGGAAAGGCCATAGCCTGTCAGACGCCGCGCTGACTGGTCGGAGGGTCCGCGGCCTTTTCGTCACGGAACCACGCGCGGCCAGGCCCGCCGGAGGGACCGGCCCTCCCGCAGCCACGGTCAAGCGTTGCGCCTGTACCAGCGCTTTTTCCAACCTGACCGGAATATCAGATAGCCGATCGCGAGCACGACGCAGCCGATACCGCCATTTCTCATGGCCCATGAGAAGTCGGATGTGAGCGCGAGCAATGCGTCCAGCAGCATCGCCACGCCAAAAACCACCACGACCCCGCCGATAACGACGGGCCACAGGCTGCGCCTGAGGTTAGCGCCGCAACCCGAGCATACCGAAAAATTCTCTTTCACCTCGGAACCGCAATGCCCGCAAAGCTGCATGAATATTTCTCCTGGATAATCGTTACACAGACAGGCCGCCGGCGGAAAAAGTCAAACGGCGGCAAGACTCCCTGCCTCGCTTGACCGCCCGGTGCCGGCAAGGCGCATTACGCAACCTTTCAGCATATTACAACTGTGCGATGCAGCTTTGGATTGAGGCAGGCACGCCCTGCCTCGATAAAAAAAGGCCCGGCAGCGATGCCGGGCCTTTCCTGTTCTTTCCGGGGACGATCAGTCCTCGCCGCCGACCTCGGCCGGAGTGTCTTCCGGCGCGATCAGCGCGGCGGCAGCTTCCGCCTCGGCGCGGCGCGCCTCGATCACCTCCTGGTCGCGGTCGGTCGCGATGCGGCGCACGCGAGCGGTGGCCCCGCCGGTGCCGGCCGGGATCAGCCGGCCGACGATGACGTTCTCCTTGAGCCCGACAAGCTTGTCGCGCTTGCCCTGGACGGCGGCCTCGGTCAGCACGCGGGTCGTCTCCTGGAACGAGGCGGCCGAGATGAAGCTGCGGGTTTGCAGCGACGCCTTGGTGATGCCCAGCAACACCGGCTCGCCCGTGGCCGGACGGCCGCCCTTGGCTTCGATCTTGGCGTTCTCTTCCTCGAACTCGTCGCGGTCGACATGCTCGCCCTTCAGCAGCGTGGTGTCGCCGCTGTCGAGGATCTCGATCTTCTGCAGCATCTGCCGCACGATCACCTCGATGTGCTTGTCGTTGATCTTCACGCCTTGCAGCCGGTAGACGTCCTGCACCTCGTCGATCAGGTAATCGGCCAAAGCCTCGATACCCATGATGCGCAGGATGTCATGCGGCGCCGGGTTGCCGTCCATGATGTAGTCGCCCTTCTGCACGAAGTCGCCTTCCTGCACCGGGATGTGCTTGCCTTTCGGCACCATGTATTCGACCGGCTCCAGCGTGTCGTCGGCGGGCTCGATGGCGATGCGGCGCTTGTTCTTGTAGTCCTTGCCAAAGCGCACATAGCCGTCGATCTCGGCGATGATGGCGTGATCCTTGGGACGACGGGCCTCGAACAGTTCCGCCACGCGGGGCAGACCCCCGGTGATGTCCTTGGTCTTGGCGCCTTCGCGCGGGATACGCGCCACCACGTCGCCGGCCTTGATTTCCTGCCCGTCCTCGACCGACAGGATCGCCTCGACCGACATCGGATAGGTGACCGGGTTGCCCTGCTCGTTGCGCACCGGCTCGCCATCCTGATCGACGATGATGATCTCGGGCTTCAGCTCGTTGCCTTTCGGGGCCGAGCGCCAGTCCGTCACGATCTTCTGCGTCATGCCGGTCGCGTCGTCGGTCTCGTCGCGGACCGAGATCCCCGAGATCAGATCGACATATTTCGCCACACCGGCCTTCTCGGCGATGATCGGCAGGGTGTAGGGATCCCATTCGAACATCTTCTGCCCGCGGGCGACGGCATCGCCCTCGCGCACGAACAGTTTCGAGCCGTAGAACAGCTTGTGGCTGGCCAGCGTGTCGCCGGTGGCCGACTTGATGTGCAGCTGCATGTTGCGGCTCATCACGATCAGCTCGCCATTGGCGTTTTCCAGCGTGCTTTCGTTCTCGAAAGCCACCGTGCCCTCCTGCGCCGCGGCGATGAAGGACTGCTGGCCACCCTGGGCGATGCCGCCGATGTGGAAGGTCCGCATCGTCAGCTGGGTGCCCGGCTCGCCGATGGACTGGGCGGCGATGATGCCGACCGCCTCGCCGATATTGACCAGCGTGCCGCGGGCCAGGTCGCGGCCATAGCAAAGCGCGCAGACCCCATCGTCGGATTCGCAGGTCAGGGCCGAGCGGATGCGCACGTTCTGCACGCCCGCCGCCTCGATCTCGTCGGCCTTGCGCTCGTCGATCAGCTCGTTCTTGCGCACGATCACCACGTCCTCGCCCGGGACCAGCACGTCCTCGGCGGCGACGCGGCCCAGCACGCGCTCGGAAAGCGGGCTGACCACCTCGCCGTCGTTGACCGCCGCCGAGGCGGTGATCGCACGGTCGGTGCCGCAATCATGCTCGCGGATGATGCAGTCCTGAGCCACGTCCACCAGACGGCGGGTCAGGTAACCCGAGTTCGCCGTCTTCAGAGCGGTATCCGACAGACCCTTGCGCGCGCCGTGGGTCGAGTTGAAGTATTCAAGAACGGTCAGGCCTTCCTTGAAGTTCGAGATGATCGGCGTCTCGATGATCTCGCCGTTCGGCTTGGCCATCAGGCCCCGCATGCCGCCCAGCTGCTTCATCTGGCTGACCGAGCCCCGCGCGCCCGAATGGGCCATCATGTAGACCGAGTTCGGCTCCAGTTCGGCGCCCTTCTCGTCCTTCTTGGTGGCCGAGATGGTCTTCATCATGGCGTCGGTGACGCGGTCGTTACATTTCGACCAGGCATCGACGACCTTGTTGTATTTCTCGCCCTGGGTGATCAGGCCGTCCAGGTATTGCTGCTCGAACTGCTTGACCTGGTCCTGGGTTTCCTCGACCAGATCCCATTTCGTCGGCGGCACGACCATGTCGTCCTTGCCGAAGGAGATGCCGGCGCGGAACGCCTCGCGGAAGCCGAGGCCCATGATCTGGTCGCAGAAGATCACCGATTCCTTCTGGCCGCAGTAGCGGTAGACGGTGTCGATGACGTTCTGGATGTCCTTCTTGCGCAGCAGGCGGTTCACCAGCTCGAAAGGCGCCTTCGCGTTCTTGGGCAGCAGCGCGCCCAGGCGCAGGCGGCCGGGCGTGGTTTCGAAACGGGTGATGACCTCGTTGCCGTTCTCGTCGATCTGCGGCAGGCGGGCGGTGATGCGGGCATGCAGATGCACCGCGCCGGAGGCCAGCGCGTGTTCCACTTCCTCAAGGCTGGTGAAGGCCATGCCCTCGCCCTTCATGCCCTCGCGCTCCATGGTCGTGTAGTAGAGACCAAGGACCATGTCCTGCGACGGCACGATGATCGGCGCGCCGTTGGCGGGCGACAGCACGTTGTTGGTGGACATCATCAGCACGCGCGCTTCCAACTGCGCCTCAAGCGACAGCGGGACGTGCACGGCCATCTGGTCGCCGTCGAAGTCGGCGTTGAAGGCCGAGCAGACCAGCGGGTGCAGCTGGATCGCCTTGCCTTCGATCAGGATGGGCTCGAAGGCCTGGATGCCCAGCCGGTGCAGCGTCGGCGCACGGTTCAGCAGCACCGGATGCTCGCGGATCACCTCGTCCAGGATGTCCCAGACCTCGGGACGTTCCTTCTCGACCAGCTTCTTGGCCTGCTTGACGGTCGAGGACAGACCCTTCGCCTCAAGCCGCGAATAGATGAACGGCTTGAACAGCTCCAGCGCCATCTTCTTGGGCAGGCCGCACTGGTGCAGCTTCAGCTCCGGCCCGGTCACGATGACCGAGCGGCCCGAGAAGTCCACCCGCTTGCCCAGCAGGTTCTGGCGGAAGCGGCCCTGCTTGCCCTTCAGCATGTCGGACAGCGATTTCAGCGGGCGCTTGTTGTTGCCCGTGATCACGCGGCCGCGGCGGCCGTTGTCGAACAGCGCATCGACCGATTCCTGCAGCATCCGCTTTTCGTTGCGCACGATGATGTCGGGCGCGCGCAGCTCAATCAGGCGCTTGAGGCGGTTGTTGCGGTTGATGACCCGGCGATAGAGGTCGTTCAGGTCCGAGGTCGCGAAGCGGCCGCCGTCCAGCGGCACCAGCGGACGCAGTTCCGGCGGGATGACCGGGATCACGGTCAGCACCATCCATTCGGGACGGTTGCCCGATTCCAGGAAGCTTTCGACGATCTTCAGCCGCTTGATGATCTTTTTCGGCTTCAATTCGCCGGTCGCCTCCTTCAGCTCCTCGCGCAGCTGCTCGGCGGTGGCGGCCAGGTCGATATTGGCCAGCATCTCGCGGATCGCCTCGGCGCCGATATTGGCGGTGAAGGCGTCGGCGCCATACTGGTCCTGCGCGTCGAGGAACTCCTCCTCGGTCAGCAGTTGGCCATAGGAAAGGTCCGTCAAGCCCGGCTCGATGACGACGTAGTTTTCGAAATAGAGGATGCGCTCAAGATCGCGCAGCGTCATGTCCAGCATCAGGCCGATGCGGCTCGGCAGCGACTTCAGGAACCAGATATGCGCGACCGGGGCGGCCAGTTCGATATGGCCCATGCGCTCGCGCCGGACCTTTTGCAGCGTCACCTCGACGCCGCATTTCTCGCAGACCAGGCCGCGATACTTCATGCGCTTGTATTTGCCGCAAAGGCATTCGTAATCCTTGATCGGGCCAAAGATGCGCGCGCAGAACAGGCCGTCACGCTCGGGCTTGAACGTGCGGTAGTTGATGGTTTCAGGCTTCTTCACCTCGCCATAGGACCAGGCGAGGATTTCCTCGGGCGAGGCCAGCGAGATCTTGATTTCGTCGAACTGCCGCGGCGCAGCCAGCGGGTTCAGGGGATTGGTGGCAAGTTCCTGGTTCATTTTCAAATCCTAATGAGGGGCGCGGGGACGTTGCAACGGATCCGCGGGGTGCGCCTCGGCGCACCCCCGGAGTGATCCGTCACTCCTCGTCCTCCGCATCCAGGAGTTCCATGTTGAGGCCCAGACCCCGGACCTCCTTGACCAGGACGTTGAACGATTCCGGCACGCCGGCCTCGAAATTGTCCTCGCCCTTGACGATGCTCTCATAGACCTTGGTCCGGCCGGCCACGTCGTCCGACTTGACCGTCAGCATCTCTTGCAGGGTATAGGCGGCGCCATAGGCTTCCAGCGCCCAGACCTCCATCTCACCCAGACGCTGACCGCCGAACTGCGCCTTGCCGCCCAGCGGCTGCTGGGTCACGAGGCTGTAGGGGCCGGTCGAGCGGGCGTGCATCTTGTCGTCGACAAGGTGGTGCAGCTTCAGGACGTATTTCATCCCGACGGTGACAGGACGGGCGAACTGCTCGCCGGTGCGGCCGTCGAAGACGATGGACTGGCCCGAGGTGTCGAAGCCCGCACGGCGCAGCGCGTCGTTGATATCGGCCTCTTTCGCACCGTCGAAGACCGGCGTGGAAATCGGCACGCCGCCGCGCACGGCATCGGCATGCTCCAGCAAGGTCTCGTCTTCCATGCCCTCGAAGGTCTCGGCATAGAAATCGTCGCCATAGCCGTTCTGCATCGCCTCGCGCACCGGGGTCATGTCGCCGTTGCGGCGATAGTCCTGCAGCGCCTCGTCGATCTTGATACCCAGCCCGCGCGAGGCCCAGCCCATATGGGTCTCGAGGATCTGCCCGACGTTCATCCGCGAGGGCACGCCCAGCGGGTTGAACACCAGGTCGACCGGGGTGCCGTCCGAAAGGAACGGCATGTCCTCGATCGGGACGACCTTGGACACCACGCCCTTGTTGCCGTGACGACCGGCCATCTTGTCGCCCGCTTGCAGCTTGCGCTTCACGGCGACGAAGACCTTGACCATCTTCATCACGCCCGGAGGCAGGTCGTCGCCCTGGCGCACCTTCTCGACCTTGTCGTCGAAACGGTTGTCCAAGGCGCGTTTCTGGGCGTCGAATTGCTGGTTCAGCGCCTCGACCTCTTTCGCGGTATCCTCGTCGGCGACGGCAAGCTGCCACCACTGGCCGCGCGACAACTGACCCAGCAGGTCTTCGTCCACGACGGCTCCGGCGCGGATGCCCTTCGGCCCCTTGACGACTTCCTTGCCCATGATCAGCGATTTCAGGCGCGCATAGATGTTGCGCTCCAGGATCGCCAGCTCGTCGTCGCGGTCGCGGGCCAGGCGCTCGACTTCCTCGCGCTCGATCTGCAGCGCGCGCTCGTCCTTGTCGACGCCGTGACGGTTGAACACCCGGACCTCGACGATGGTGCCGTAGGCCCCCGGCGGCAAGCGCAGCGAGGTGTCGCGCACGTCCGACGCCTTTTCACCGAAGATGGCGCGGAGCAGTTTCTCCTCCGGCGTCATCGGGCTTTCGCCTTTCGGGGTGATCTTGCCGACCAGGATGTCGCCCGGGCCCACTTCCGCACCGATATAGACGATGCCGGCCTCGTCGAGGTTGCGCAGCGCCTCCTCGCCGACGTTCGGGATGTCGCGGGTGATCTCTTCCGGGCCCAGCTTGGTGTCGCGGGCCGCAACCTCGTATTCATCGATATGGATCGAGGTGAACACGTCGTCGCGGTGGATCCGTTCCGAGATCAGGATCGAGTCCTCGTAGTTGTAGCCGTTCCAGGGCATGAAGGCCACGACCACGTTGCGGCCGATCGCCAGCTCGCCCTGATCGGTCGAGGGACCGTCGGCGACGACCTGGCCCTTGACCACCTTGTCGCCCACCTTGACCAGCGGGCGCTGGTTGATGGTCGAGGACTGGTTGGAGCGCTTGAACTTGCGCAGGCGATAGATGTCCACGCCCGCATCGCCGGCGCCCAGATCCTCGGTCGCGCGGATAACGATACGCTGCGCATCGACCTGGTCGATGATGCCGCCCCGGCGCGCCATGATGGCGGCGCCGGAATCGCGCGCCACGGTCGCTTCCATGCCGGTGCCGACGAACGGCGCCTCGGCACGCAGCAGCGGAACCGCCTGACGTTGCATGTTCGAGCCCATCAGCGCCCGGTTGGCGTCGTCGTTCTCAAGGAAGGGGATCAGCGCCGCGGCGACCGAAACCAGCTGCTTCGGCGACACGTCGATCAGGTCCACGGCCTCGACCGGGTTCAGCATGAAGTCGCCGGCCTGGCGGGTCGAGACCAGCTCGTCCACGAACTTGCCGCTTTCGTCCAGCGTCGCGTTGGCCTGGGCGATGGTGTGGCGCATCTCCTCGGTCGCGGACATGTAGACCACCTCGTCGGTGACCTTGCCCTCGACCACCTTGCGGTAGGGGGTCTCGATGAAGCCGTATTTGTTCACGCGGGCAAAGGTGGCCAGCGAGTTGATCAGGCCGATGTTCTGGCCTTCCGGCGTCTCGATGGGGCACATCCGGCCGTAATGGGTCGGGTGAACGTCGCGCACCTCGAAGCCGGCGCGCTCGCGGGTCAGGCCGCCCGGGCCAAGCGCCGAAAGGCGACGCTTGTGCGTGACTTCCGACAGCGGGTTGGTCTGGTCCATGAACTGCGACAGCTGCGACGAGCCGAAGAACTCGCGCACCGCGGCCGCGGCCGGCTTGGCGTTGATCAGGTCCTGCGGCATCACCGTGTCGATCTCGACGCCCGACATGCGCTCGCGGATCGCCCGCTCCATGCGCAGCAGGCCGATGCGATACTGGTTCTCCATCAGTTCGCCGACCGAGCGCACCCGGCGGTTGCCCAGGTGGTCGATGTCGTCGATCTCGCCCTTGCCGTCGCGCAGTTCCACGAGGCCGCGGATACAGGCGATGATGTCCTCCTTGCGCAGGGTGCGCTGGGTATCCGGCGCATCCAGGTCAAGGCGCATGTTCATCTTGACGCGGCCCACGGCCGAAAGATCGTAGCGCTCGCTGTCGAAGAACAGGCTGTCGAACAGGGCCGAGGCGGCCTCGACGGTCGGCGGCTCGCCCGGACGCATGACGCGATAGATGTCCATGAGCGCGCCGTCGCGGCTCATGTTCTTGTCCGCCGCCATGGTGTTGCGGATATAGGGGCCGACATTGACGTGGTCGATGTCGAGGACCGGGATATCCTCGATGCCGTTGTCCAGCAGCACCTTCAGCAGCCCGCCCGAAATCTCGCCGTCGCGGTCGTATTCGACGGTGATCTCGTCGCCGGCCTCGGCATAGATCAGGCCGGTCTGCTCGTTGATGATGTCTTTCGCGACAAAGCGGCCGACGATCTTCTCGAAGGGCAGCAGCAGGTTGATGTCGCCCTTTTCGGCAAGCTGCTTGACCAGGCGCGGCGTCACCTTGTCGCCGGCCTTGGTGATGATCTCGCCGGTCTCGGCGTTCACCAGGTCGAAGCTCGGGCGGGTGCCGCGCACGCGCTCGGGGAAGAACTTCGTGACCCAGCCCGCGGCCTGCCCCTTGCCGGCGCGCTGCAGCTTGTAGTCCACGGTGTTGTAGAAGGCATCCATGATGCCCTCCTGGTCCATGCCGAGCGCATAGAGCAGCGTCGTCACCGGCAGTTTCCGGCGGCGGTCGATGCGCGCGAAGACCAGGTCCTTGGCGTCGAATTCGAAGTCGAGCCACGAGCCGCGATAGGGAATGATACGGCAGGCGAACAGCAGCTTGCCCGAGGAATGGGTCTTGCCGCGGTCATGGTCGAAGAACACGCCGGGCGAGCGGTGCATCTGCGACACCACGACGCGCTCGGTCCCGTTCACGATGAAGGTGCCGTTCTGCGTCATCAGGGGCATGTCGCCCATGTAGACGTCCTGTTCCTTGATGTCCTTGACCGATTTGGCGCCGGTGGTCTCATCGACATCGAACACGATCAGACGCAGCGTCACCTTCAGCGGCGCGGCATAGGTCATGTCGCGGCTCTGGCACTCCTCCACGTCGTATTTCGGCTTTTCCAACTCGTATTTCACGAATTCGAGCGTGGCGGTCTCGTTGAAGTCCTTGATCGGGAACACCGACTGGAAGACACCCTGGATGCCCTCGCCGTCTTGGTGACCCTCGGCGTCGCCAGAGCGCAGGAACAGGTCATAGGAGGATTTCTGAACCTCGATCAGGTTCGGCATCTCCAGAACTTCGCGGATATTGCCATAGTAACGCCGGATGCGTTTCTGGCCGACATAAGCTTGCGCCATAGAGGGTCTTACCTTTCGTCTTTCGCTTGCGCAGACCGTCGGGGCCCGGGCGACGCAAGGCGGCGAATGAGGGGCGGGGTTCCATTCGTGCCGCGCGTCCCACCGCGAGGCTCCCGAACCCCGAACATGCCCTGAAGGAAGGTCTGCCAGCGAAACCGCCCTTCAAGACAGGTTCGGCAGGGACCGGGAAAACCCCGGACCCTGCCCATTTCTTCCGAAATCAATCGGCCGAAGCGGCCAATTACTTCAGCTCGACCTTGGCGCCAGCCGCTTCGAGCTTCTTCTTCATTTCTTCGGCGTCGGCTTTCGAGGCACCCTCTTTCACCTTGCCGCCGGCTTCGACCAGATCCTTGGCTTCTTTCAGGCCCAGGCCGGTGATGCCGCGCACTTCCTTGATCACGTTGATCTTGTTGGCGCCGGCGTCGACCAGGACGACGTCGAATTCGGTTTTCTCTTCGGCGGCTTCAGCCGGGCCAGCGGCCGGGCCGGCAACCATCACGGCGCCGCCGGCGGCGGGCTCGATGCCGTATTCGTCTTTCAGGATGTTCTTCAGTTCCTGGGCTTCCAGCAGGGTCAGGCCCACGATTTCTTCGGCGAGTTTCTTCAGATCAGCCATTTTTCCGTTCTTTCCATTAAGTGTTCCAACGTCGGGGTTTCAACCCCACGACGGAATGGGGATTGCCTCAGGCAGCCTCGCGCTCTTCCAGAGTCGCGAGAATGCCAGCGATGTTGGAAGCAGGTGCGCCGATCGCGCCCGCGATGTTGGAAGCGGGGGCACCGATGCAAGCCACGATCGAAGCGATAAGCTCCTCGCGCGACGGCATCTGGGCCACGGCTTTCACACCGGCCGGGTCAAGCGCCGTGTCGCCCATCGCACCGCCCAGGATCACGAACTTGTCGTTCCCCTTGGCGTATTTGTCCGCGACCTTGGCGGCAGCCACCGGGTCATCGGAGAAGGCGAGCACGGTCATGCCCGTCAGATAGTCGGCGATGCTGGCGCAAGGCTTTCCATCCAGGGCGATCTTGGCGAGCCTGTTCTTGGCAACGCGCACGGACCCGCCGGCGTCGCGCATCTGCGCGCGCAGGTCCTGCATTTCGGCAACCGTCATTCCCTCGTAGCGGGCAACCACCACGACGCCAGAGGCATCAAAGATCTGGCCGAGTTCTTCGACCACCTGTTCTTTTTGCGCTCTATCCACGGTTTCACTCCAAGTGTGGGGGTTTCCCCCCGGCTCTACTTTTGCCCTCGGGCCCGGGGCCCGGTGGCGCGTTCAGTCCGCTTGAAAGGTCCAGATGTTTCCAACCAATGGATCGCGCTAGCGCCGTTGATCTGAATTCTCGTCTGATTCCCCATCTCAGGAAGGACTTAGCGACCTTGCGGCCTGCCCTCCGTCTCGGACAGAAGATCACGAGCGTATGACGAATCACACACTCGCGAACGGAATGTCGTTAGACCACCTTGCGCCCCTTGCCAAGAGCCAAGGCGGGAAAACTCGCCCGCACCCGATCACTCGACCGCGATCAGGCCCTTGATGCCTGCATTTGCCGCATCGCCTGCAGCATCGGCGCGGCCGACTGGCAAGGCAAGGCAAGGCAAGGCAAGGCAAGGCACGACAGGAAATGCAGCCGAATATCCGGCGCAAAATGAAAAAGCCCCCGGACCGCGCCGGAGGCTTCCCGATTTCAGGGCGATGCAGCGATTACTGCGCCGCGGCGGTCGAGCCCAGGTCCAGCGACACGCCCGGACCCATGGTCGAGCTGATCGAGACCTTCTTCACATAGGTGCCCTTGGCGCCCGAGGGCTTCGCACGGTTCACCGCATCCACGAAGGCGCGGATGTTCTCGGCCAGCTTCTCGATCTCGAACGAGGCCTTGCCGACGCCGGCATGGACCACGCCCGCCTTCTCGGCCTTGAACTGGACCTCGCCGCCCTTGGCGGCTTCGACGGCAGCCTTCACGTCCATCGTCACCGTGCCGACCTTGGGGTTCGGCATCAGGTTGCGCGGGCCCAGGATCTTGCCCAGACGGCCGACCAGCGGCATCATGTCCGGGGTGGCGATGCAGCGATCGAACTCGATCTTGCCCGACTGGATCGTCTCCATCAGGTCTTCCGCACCGACGATCTCGGCGCCGGCCGCCTTGGCTTCGTCAGCCTTGGGGCCGCGGGCGAAGACGGCGACGCGCACATCCTTACCGGTGCCGTTGGGCAGGGTCACGACGCCGCGGACCATCTGGTCGGCATGGCGCGGATCGACGCCCAGGTTCATCGCGATCTCGACGGTCTCATCGAATTTCGCGCTGGCGTTTTCCTTGACCAGCTTGACGGCTTCCTCGACCGCGAGGTTCGACTTGCCGGCAAAGGCAGCACGGGCGGAGACTTGTTTTTTCGACAGTTTAGCCATGGCTTAGCCTTTCACCTCGATGCCGATCGAACGCGCCGAGCCCAGGATGATCTGCATCGCGGCTTCGACGTCGTTCGCGGACAGGTCCTTCATCTTGGCTTCGGCGATCTCGCGAACCTGCTTGGCGGTCACGGTGCCGGCGGTCTGACGACCGGGCTTTTCCGAGCCCTTGGCGCGGTTGCGCTTGCCCTGCGGCTTCAGGCCGGCGGCCTTCTTCAGCAGGAACGAGGCCGGGGGCGTCTTGGTCTCGAAGGTGAAGGACTTGTCGGCGTAATAGGTGATCACGACCGGAACGGGGGCACCCTGCTCCATCTCCTGCGTCTTGGCGTTGAACGCCTTGCAGAATTCCATGATGTTGATGCCGCGCTGACCCAGGGCCGGGCCGACGGGCGGGGACGGGTTCGCCTGACCCGCCTTGATTTGCAGCTTGAGGCTGCCGACAACTTTCTTGGCCATCTGGCCCTCTCCTTATCATCACGCCCCGCCCGAGATTGGGCATGGGGCCGACTTAGCGGTGCGGCTCGGGCCCCGAAGGACCGGCACCTCCCGCAACGATCACGCGGTCTTGGCGACCTGCGTGAATTCCAGCTCGACCGGGGTCGGGCGGCCGAAGATGGACACCGTGACCTTGATGCGGTTCGCGGCCTCGTCCACTTCCTCGACCATGCCCGAGAAGCCCTCGAAGGGTCCGTCGGTCACGTTCACCTTTTCGCCCACGTCGAACCGGATCAGGTTGCGCGGCGCGACTTCGGCCCCGCCCTCGCCGGTGCGATGCAGGATCGCGTTCACCTCGTCGTCGCGCATCGGCATCGGCTTGCCCTGGGCGCCCAGGAAGCCGGTGACGCGGTTGATCGAGTTCACCAGGTGGTAGGTCTTGTCCGACAGCTCCATGCGCACCAGCACATAGCCGGGCATGAAGCGGCGCTCGGAGGTGACCTTCTTGCCGCGGCGGATCTCGATCACTTCCTCGGTCGGGACCAGCACCTCGTCGATCTGGTCCTCGAGACCCTTTTCGACCACCGCCTGACGAATCGCCTCGGCGACCTTCTTTTCAAAGTTCGACAGGACGCTGACCGAATACCAACGCTTTGCCATGTCTCGATCGACCCCTGTTTCCTTCCGGGTCGACCAGGGCCAACCCATTGAATACCTTGTCCGCCCCAGCCGGTTCCAGCGCTATCGCCGCAGGAGCCGGCCAAATTGAAATCGGCGCGCACGACCGGATCGATGCACGCCGTATCACGGGCAGGTCGGGCGGACATAACGCCCCCCGCCCCTCAATGCAAGCCCTCAGCTGCCGATCAGATGGATCACGGCCGAAAGGCCGGTCTTGATCAGCAGGTCGACGAGGAAGAAGAAGATCGAGGCCAGCGTCGCCATGATGAAGACCATGATCGTGGTCGTCACCACCTCGCGGCGGGTGGGCCAGGTGATCTTGCCAAGCTCGGCACGGACCTGGCTGATGAACTGGACGGGGTTGGCCATGGATTTTCCTTCGGTCTTGCAGCGGGTCAGATAGCCTGCGCCGGCCGGCATTTCAAGCACCGATCTGGCAGGGGGTCAGGGCTCCAGAAGCTCGACCCCCGGGATGGCGCGCAGGATCTCGATGTCGCGCGCATAGTTCTCGGCCGAACGGGCATGGGTCGCATCGTCCAGCAGGCGCAGCGGCGCATGGCCGCCGGCGGGCTGAAAGCGGGCGCGGGCGCGGCGGGCCAGCAGGCGGATGTCGGCCTCGGGCTCGGTCGCAGCACGGCGCAGCAGCCATTCGTAGCCGGCCTGCGTCAGCCCGACATTCGCGGGCGGCGGATCGGGCACCAGGCCCGCAAGGCCGGGCGGCAACAGCCGCTCCAGAAGCTGCGGGCGCAGCGCCGGATAATCCTCATAGCGCCACAGGACGATGCGCGACACCTCCTCGACCGCCGCCAGCCGCCCGACCAGATCCAGCCAGACGGAGCGCGCCGGATCACGGCCGCACAGATAGGAATCGAGGTCGATCTCCTTGCCGCCCGCAACCTGCAAGGCAAAGGCCGAGACAATGAAGGACGCGGGGTCGCGCAGCGACAGATACAGCACCGCCGGCTCGTCCCCCGCCAGCGCGATGACATGCCGCAGCCGTGCCGCCGCGCGCGGATAAAGCTCGCCCTTGCGGGAAAACAGCCTGCTGCGATGGGTCAGGCCCAGAATGTTCTCTTCCGAGATCAGCAGGTCGGGACAGCCCTGGCGCAGGTCCCGCAGCACCTGCCGGGCGCCCGCCTCGTCGGGACCGCCCATGCCTTGCGCCAGGATCAGCGACAGGGACAGCGGATCGCCACGCAGCAGGTTGGGATCGACAAGGGCCAGCCCGGCCTCGCGCAGACCGTCGCGCACCTGGCGCAGGGAATGTTGCAGATGGGTCGAGGCGGTCTTGTGCGCCCCCAGATGTATGCTCAGGGCCATGGGATCTCAGCGGAGGATCGGGGCACGCGCATGACACGGAAGGCGGCTGGCAGGGGTTGGGGGACTCGAACCCACGACCCTCGGTTTTGGAGACCGATGCTCTACCAACTGAGCTAAACCCCTAAGCCGCGCGTCTGATTACGGCAGGTGAGGGCGCGGTTCAAGAGGGAAGATCACTCGGCCTCAAGAAACCCGCCCGACTGCCGTGCCCAAAGACCCGCATAGATGCCGCCGCGCGCCAACAGCGCCTCATGCGTGCCCTGCTCGACGATGCGGCCCTGCTCCATCACCACCAGCCGGTCCATGCGCGCGATGGTGGACAGCCGGTGCGCGATGGCGATCACCGTCTTGCCCTGCATCAGCATGTCGAGCTGCGACTGGATCGCCGCCTCGACCTCGCTGTCCAGCGCACTCGTCGCCTCGTCCAAGACCAGGATCGGCGCGTCCTTCAGAAGCACGCGCGCGATGGCGATGCGCTGGCGCTGCCCGCCCGAAAGCTTGACCCCGCGCTCGCCGACATGGGCGTCGAGCCCATGCCGACCCTGCGAATCGGTCAGGGTGGCGATGAAGTCCGCCTCTGCCAGTTCGGCGGCGCGCAGGATCTCGGCCTCGGACGCATCGGGACGGCCATAGGCGATATTGTCGCGGATCGAGCGGTGCAGAAGCGAGGTGTCCTGCGTCACCACCCCGATGGCGGCGCGCAGGGATTCCTGCGTGACCTGCGATATGTCCTGCCCGTCGATCAGGATGCGGCCCGATTCCAGGTCGTGGAAGCGCAGCATCAGGTTCACCAGCGTCGATTTTCCCGCGCCCGAGCGCCCGACCAGCCCGATCCGCTCACCCGGCGTGATGGTCAGGCCCAGGTCGTCCAGCACCGCGCCCCGGCCGGGCCGCGCCGCCTCGCCATAGCGGAAGGTCACGCGGTCGAACTCGACCCGGCCCTCGGGCACCGCCAGCGGGCGGGCGCCGCGCGCATCCGTCACCATGCGCGGCAAGGACAGCGAGCCGATGCCGTCGCGCACCGTGCCGATATTCTCGAAAAGCCCGGCGAATTCCCACATGATCCAATGCGACATGTTGCCCAGGCGCAAGGCCAGCGGGATCGCCACGGCGACGGCGCCGACCTCGATCTTGCCGCCGACCCAGAGCCAAAGGCCCAGCACCGTCACGGAAAAGGTCAGCAGCGAGTTCAGCGTGGACAACATGATGTTCTGGATCGAGGCCAGCCGCATCTGCCCGTGCACGGTCTGCAGGAACCCGTCCATGCTTTCGCGGACATAGGCTTCTTCGCGCGAGGAATGCGAGAACAGCTTGACCGTCGAGATGTTGGTATAGCTGTCCACCACCCGCCCGGTCATCTGCGCGCGGGCATCGGCCTGCGCCTCGCTGATGCGGCCGATGCGCGGGATCAGCCACCACAGCAGGACCCCGTAGAGGATGCCCCAGCCGGCAAAGGGAATCGCCAGCCAGCCGTCGGTCGAGGCCGCCAGCACCAGCGCGCCGATGAAATAGACCCCGACATAGACCAGCACGTCCATGAACTTCATCGCCACTTCGCGCACCGCCAGCGCGGTCTGCATCAGCTTGGTGGCGATCCGGCCGGCAAACTCGTCCTGGAAATAGCTCATCGACTGGCGCAGCAGGTAGCGATGCGCCTGCCAGCGGATGCGCTGCGGGAAATTGCCCATCAGCGTCTGGTGCATGAGCAGCGAGAACAGCACCTGCAACAGCGGCAGCCCGATCACCAGGATCGCGCCCATCAGGATCAGCCGGTTGCCCTCCTGTGCCCAGAAATTCTGGCGATCCGCGCCGGCCAGCCGGTTCACCAGCTCGCCCAGATAGCCGAACAGCACCACCTCGGCCACGGCGATCATGGCCGAGCAGGCGGCCATGGACAGCATGTAGCCCTCGGCCCCGCGCGAAAAATGCAGGATGAACCGCCACAGCCCCTGCGGCGGCATCCGCGGCGGATCGGCGGGATAGGGATCAAGCCGGCGCTCGAACCAGCTGAACATGATAGACCTCATTCGCATCAGTCCGGGCCTTTGCCCGGTTCGTTCCGTCGGACCGCCTCAGGCGGCCAGTTCCTCAAGCGCCGCGACATCGGCCCGGGCCAGTGCGGCGGTGGCGCGGGCGATCCGCGCCGGCGGCCAGTGCCACCATTGCAACGCCAGCAGTCGCGCGATGGTCGCATCGTCAAAGCGCATCCGCATGACACGGGCCGGGTTGCCCGCGACCACGGCGTAATCCGGCACCACCCCGCCCACCACCGCGCCGGCGCCGATGATGACGCCGCTGCCGATCCGCGCGCCGGGCAGGATGGTGGCACCGTCGCCGATCCAGACGTCGTGGCCGATCACCGTATCCGGCAACCCGCTGATCTGGTCGATGTAATCGCCCACCCGCGCGTGATCGAAGATCGCGAAGGGATAGGTCGAGATCCCGGCCATCGGATGATTGGCCGAAGCGGTGACGATCCGCACCCGGTCGGCGATCTGGCAGAACCGCCCGATCACCAGCTGTTCGGGCGCGCCGGCATAGGTATAGGGCGCCAGCCGCACCGCCCAGTCGTCCGGCGGATCGAAGCTGCTGGCATAGGTGAAATCGCCGATCTCGATGTTCGGATGGTCGATCACCCGGTTCAGATGCACCAGCCCCCGGTTCAGGGTGCCGTCGGGAAAGCGCATGGGATGGGGCAGGGCCGCATCAAGGAAGTCAGCCGTCATGGGAATCCTCTCAAATCCGTCCGTCGAAGGTCAGATCTGCGAGTTGTCCATGACACCGTTCTCCTCTGTTGCGGCAGGCACCATAGCCCGATTTCGCCGTCGAGGCAACCGGCGCCGGCCACCGGCCGAGGCTGGGGTTCGGGCGGCGCGGTGTCCGGGGCTCTGCCCCCGCCCCTGCGGGGCTCCCCCGGGGGTATTTGGAAAACGGAAAAAGCGTTCTGCGCGCGCCTGCCCTTACAGGTGCCGGGTCTCGGGTGCCGGGTTCCACCAGGCGTCATGCGCCCCGTCGGCGTAAAACACCGGGGCGGCGATCAGCTCGGCCTCGGGCACGTCGTCCAGCGCGCTGACGCAGACCTGGACGAAGCGACCGCCCATCTCTTCCAGATGCCCCTCGGTCCACAGCCTCGTGCCGCAGCGCACGCAGAACATGTGGTGCATGTCGACGCCGTCCTGCTGCCGGCGCGGGGTCTCGGCCAGTATCTCGGCGCCATGGGTGACGCGAAAGCGTTCGGGGTCGGGCAGGCGCATCTCCCAATAGCGCATCTTGCGGCAGAAGCTGCAATTGCAGCGCATGGTGCCCTGCGACAGGTCGCCCTCGGCCTCGAAGCGGACGGCGCCGCAAAAGCAGGAACCATGATAGCGGGTCATGCCGGCTCTCCGTGGTGGACGGCCTCGATATTGTTGCCGTCGGGGTCGAGGACGAAGGCGCCGTAATAGCCCGGGTGATATTCCGGCCGCAGCCCCGGCGCGCCGTTGTCGCGCCCGCCCGCGGCCAATGCGGCAGCATGAAAGGCATCCACCGTCGCCCGGTCGGACGCGGCAAAGGCGACATGGGTGCCCGCGCCGGCCGATCTGCCGCTGCCGATCCAGAAGAACGGCTTGCCGTCGCGGCCGTAGCCCAGATGCGCGCCATGGCCGCCGGTCATCTGCTCGGTCACCTCCATCAGCAACTCGATGCCCAGGGGCGCCATTGCCCGGTCGTAGAAGGCGCGCGAGCGGGCCAGGTCCGAGACGGGAAATCCGATATGGTCGATCATGTGAAATCTCCTTTCCCGGCAAGGATCGCCCTGCCCTGCTGACAGATCGCGTCAGGAGAGCTTTTCGGCAAAGAAATCCAGCGTTCGCTGCCAGGCGAGTTCCGCCGCCGCTTCGTCATGGCGCGGCGTGGTGTCGTTGTGGAAACCGTGCTGGGTGCCGGGATAGAAGAATGCCTGATATTCCTTGCCCTGCTCTTTCAGCGCCGCCTCATAGGCTGGCCAGCCCTCGTTCACGCGCTCGTCCTTCTCGGCGTAATGCAGCATCAGCGGCGCCTGGATCTGCGCCACCTCCTCGGGCCGGGGCTGGCGGCCGTAGAAGGGAACCGAGGCGGCCAGTTCGGGATAGGCCACCGCCAGCGCGTTGCAGACCCCGCCGCCGTAGCAAAAGCCGACCGCACCGACCTTGCCGGTCGAATCGGCATGGCCGCGCAGGAATTCATGGGCGGCGAAGAAATCCTCCATCAGCCTGGCCGGGTCGAGGCTCGCCTGCATCTCGCGCCCCTCGTCGTCATTGCCGGGATAGCCGCCAAGCGGGCTCAGCCCGTCCGGGCCGAAGGCCAGGTAGCCCGCCTTGCCCAAGCGCCGCACGACATCCTGGACATAGGGGTTCAGCCCGCGATTTTCGTGCACCACCAGCACGGCGGGCAGCTTGCCCTGCGCCCCGGCCGGCCGCGCCATCAGCCCGCTGATGCGGCCATGGCCCTCGGGGCTGTCATAGCTTGCGGTCTCGGTCGCGATGGCGGGGTCGTCTGGCGGCACCTGCTGGGCCAGGGCGTAGTTCGGCTTGAGCGCCTCGAAGATCGCGGCGGCGGTCATGCCCGCCGTGGCGAATTGCGCAGCCTGCACCATGAAGTCGCGCTTGCCGATTCGGCCATGCACATAGCCGTCGAAGATCTCGAGGATGCGGGGGTGAAAGTCGGAAGCCTTCCTGCGTTCGGTCATGGTCGTGCCCTCCTGTCGCCAAAGGCTAGCACGGGCCGAGCGTCCGATCCCTCACAAACCCGTCAGGGGCCAACGGCAAGGGCCGCTCCTTTTGGAGCGGCCCTGTCATCGCGATATCCCTTGCGGGATCACCCGATGGTCCCCGGCGGGGCCGCGGCCTTGGGCCGCCGCCCCTGACGGATCACTTCAGGATCTTCGACACCACGCCGGCGCCGACCGTGCGGCCGCCCTCGCGGATCGCGAAGCGCAGCTTCTCTTCCATCGCGATCGGAGCGATCAGCTCCACCTCGAACTTCAGG
>NZ_JASSPE010000038.1:0-19864 GCF_030234105.1 Paracoccus sp. SSJ
GTCCGCCGCCGCGACGCGCGTGCCGACCTTGCCGTCCTGCAAGGCCCAGCTGCGCACCGCGAATTCCAGCCGCGCGTCAAAGGCACCAGACAGAAAACACGCCAGAACGTTCAGCATCCCCTCAGCCTGCGTTTCGGCATATTCCAAAGATGCCCGGATCAGGGGGAAGGTCGTCCGTTCCTCCCAGCCGTCGATCAGCGCGGTCAGCAGCGCCTCGCGATCCTCGAAGAACCAGTAGAAGCTGGTGCGCGACAGGTTCAGCCGCCGGGCCAGCGGCAGGATCTTTACCGCGTCGATGCCGCCGTCGATCAGCGCTTGGTAGCCGGCCTCCAGCCAGCCCTCGCGCGATCCGCGCCAGCCGGTCTCGGGGAGGGCGGCTTCGGGAGCAACTTGGTTTTCCATGGCTTTTTCATAGCTGCCGCAGCGATTCGGCTCAAGAGAAATGTCCAGCGATGCATACCAAAGGATCAGCCATGATTTTTTAATTGACACATGTGAACATTTCCTGCCTTCCTGAAGCCGCGACTCCCCACCCCTCACAGGCAGAGCCATGTCGAACGATCCCCTTTTGCAGCCCTATCGGCTGAAGCACCTGACGCTTCGTAACCGCATCATGATCACCAGCCACGAGCCGGCCTATCCCGAGGACGGCATGCCCAAGGATCGCTACCGCGCCTATCATGTCGAGCGGGCGAAGGCCGGGGTGGCGCTGACCATGACCGCCGGCTCGGCCTCGGTCTCGCGAGACAGCCCGCCGGTCTTCAACAACATCCTGGCCTGGAAGGACGAGGTGGTCGGCTGGATGAAGAAGCTGACCGACGAATGCCACGACCATGGCTGTGCGGTGATGATCCAGTTGACCCATCTGGGCCGGCGCACGCGCTGGGACAAGGCCGACTGGCTGCCCGTCGTCTCGCCCAGCCATGAGCGCGAGGCGGCGCATCGCTCGTTCCCGAAGAAGATGGAGGACTGGGACATCGACCGGATCATCGGCGACTATGTCGATGCGGCCGAGCGCATGAAGGCGGCGGGGCTCGACGGGCTGGAACTGCAGGCCTATGGCCACCTGATGGACCAGTTCTGGTCGCCGCTGACCAATGACCTCGACGGCCCCTATGGCGGCAGCCTCGACAACCGGCTGCGCTTCACCTTCGAGGTGCTGCGCGGCATCCGCGCACGCTGCGGCGAGGATTTCATCCTCGGCGTGCGCTATACCGGCGACGAGGACCTGCCGGGCGGGCTGACGGCCGAGGACGGGCTGGCGATCTCGCAAAAGCTCAAGGACAGCGGGCTGGTCGACTTCCTGAACGTGGTCAAGGGCCATATCGACACCGATGCCGGGCTGACCGACGTGATCCCGGTGCAGGGGATGCGCAACGCCCCGCATCTGGAATTCGCCGGGCAGATCCGCAAGGCCACGGGCTTTCCGACCTTCCACGCCGCCAAGATCCCCGACGTGCCGACCGCGCGCCACGCCATCGCCTCGGGGCTGCTGGACATGGTCGGCATGACGCGGGCGCACATGGCCGACCCGCATCTGGTCCGCAAGGTGACCCTCGGCCGCGAGGACGACATCCGCCCCTGCGTCGGCGCCAATTACTGTCTTGACCGCATCTACCAGGGCGGCATGGCCTTCTGCCTGCACAATGCCGCCACCGGGCGCGAGGAGACCATGCCGCACACCATCCCGCCCGCCCCGGCGAAGAAACGCATCACCATCGTCGGCGCCGGTCCGGCCGGGATGGAGGCCGCCCGCGTCGCCGCCGAGCGTGGCCACGAGGTCACCGTCTTCGAGGCCGCCGACCAGCCCGGCGGCCAGATCCGCCTGACCGCCCTGGACGAGCGGCGCCGCGAGATGATCTCGATCATCGCCTGGCGCATGGCGCAATGCGAGAAGCACGGCGTGAAGTTCAGCTTCAACACCTTCGCCGATGCGGCCGACGTGCTGGCCACCGAGCCCGACGAGGTGATCGTCGCCACCGGCGGGCTGCCGCATGTCGAGGTGCTGGAGGCGGGCAACGAACTGGTCTCATCCGCCTGGGACATCCTGTCGGGCGACGTGAAGCCGGGCCGCAACGTGCTGGTCTATGACGATGCCGGCGACCACGCGGCGCTGCAGGCCGCCGACCTGATCTCGGCCACCGGCGCCGCGGTCGAGATCGTGACGCCGGACCGCAGCTTCTCGCCCGAGGTGATGGCGATGAACCTGGTGCCCTATATGCGCAACCTGCAAAAGCGCGACACCACCTTTACGGTGACATGGCGTCTTCGGTCGGTCGCGCGCGAGGGCAACCAGTTGCGCGCCATCCTGGGCAGCGATTACGGCGCCTTTGCCCGCGAGCGCATCGTGGATCAGGTGGTAGTCAACCATGGCACGCGGCCGCTGGACGAGCTTTACTTCGACCTGAAGCCGCTGTCCTCGAACCTGGGCGAGGTTGATTACGAGGCCCTGACCACCGGCGGATTGCAGGAGGTCCGCAAGAATCCCGAAGGCCGCTTCCGCCTCTACCGCATCGGCGATGCGGTGGCCGCCCGCAACACCCATGCCGCGATCTACGACGCATTGCGGCTGGTTAAGGATCTGTGAGGCATCCGGCGCGCGGGGAGTGACCCCTGCCGCATCCGGGAGGTCAACCGGAATGTCGCGACCCCAAGCCCTGCAAGATTTCCTCGATGTCGCCTTGCTCACCATGCGGGCGCGGGCGCCAAATGCCGTTCATGCCATGCGATCCGGCAATGAACCGCTTTTCGCGCCGTGGGCGCTCCGGGGCTTGATCGAACCCGCCGTGAAGCGCGACCCGGTCGCGTTGCAGCGATGGCATCGCCGACCTGGATTTCACCGACTGGCGCCGGAGCGACGCCGCCGCGGCTGGCCCTATGGGCTACGGAATGAGGTTTCTCGCCGGAATACTCCACCTTGGCCGGGGGAGGCAGGTTGGGGCTTGCATTTGCCATAGCGCCCGGGTGAGGCGTGCCGGTGTTGCACCTGGGCGCAGAGCCCAGGGGATGCCGCTCGCAAAATCGGCGGGTATCGGCATTCGCGCGTCCGGGGCCGCCGGCCCTTTCCGGCAGGAAAGGCGCGGTCCGTCGCCGCGGCGGCTTGCTCAACTCATGGCATTTGATGCCTCTCAAGCGCCGCGCCGGATGCTGGGTCCGGTCGGCCGGGCGATCCTGAATGTCGATCCGGCCTAGCGCTGGCCGGGGTCGTCGAAATCGATCCCGTCGAAGATCCGGGCGATCCTTTGCGCGTAATCCTCGCTGTCCAGCCAGTCGGCCAGCCTGTCCATGGTGGCGATGAAGGCCGCCACCTCGGCCTTGGAAAGCGGATCGAACACCGCCTCGAGGGCACGGGCGGACAGCAGGTCGGCGCGGTCGCGCACCCGCTGCCCGGCCTCGGTCACGAACAGGCCGAAGCGCCGGGCATCGGCATCGTCGTTGCGCCGCTCGACATGGCCGCCGCGCACCAGGTTCTGGATCAGCCGCGACACCAGGCTGCGCTCCAGCCCGGTCATCACCGTCAGTTCGGCAAAGGTCGTGCCGGGGTTGTCGCCGATCAGCCGCAACACCCGGATCGTGCGCACGTCCAGCCCGACCAGGGCGATGAAACGCTCTTCGACCGAGCGGATCGATTCGGTCGCCAGCAGGTTCAGCTTGTAGATCGCATTGCCCTGCCGAAAGCTTCTCGACCAGGTTTTTCCCATGTTTCCGCCCGCTTTTCCGTCCTTTGCCAAGGACATAGGAGAGGCGAAATAATTCCTTTGCGCAATGATATTATTATGCAACAATTTTATATCGAGACTGAAAACGTGATTCGCAGGGAGGGAAGCATGGGTCTGGTCCAGGATATCGTCGCGCAGGAAAGCACCTTCGTCGGCTGGCGCCGGGCGCTGCATGAAAATCCCGGCATCGGCTTTCAGGAAACCTTTGCCGCCGATCTGGTCGAACGCAGCCTGCGCGACTTCGGCTTTGACGAGGTGCATGCCGGCATCGGCGGCACCGGCGTGGTGGGGGTGCTGCGCGGCAAGCGGGAATCGAACCGCGCCATCGGCCTGCGCGCGGACATGGACGCGCTGCCGATCATCGAGGAAACCGGCAAGCCCTATGCCTCGAAGGTTCCGGGCGTGATGCATGCCTGCGGCCATGACGGCCATACCGCGACGCTGCTGGCCGCGGCCTGGCACCTGGCGCGGACCCGCGATTTCGCCGGCACCGTGCATTTCATCTTTCAGCCCGCCGAAGAGGGGCTGGGCGGTGCGCTGGCGATGATTCGCGACGGGCTGCTGGAGCGTTTCCCCTGCGACCGGCTTTACGCCTATCACAATTTTCCCGGCATGGAGCAGGGGCATATCTACAGCTGCAACGGCCGGGCCATGGCGGGGTGCAGTTTCTTCACCATTCGGGTGCAGGGACGCGGCGGCCATGCCGCGCTGCCGCAGACCACCGTCGACGCGGCGCAGATCGCCGCCAATCTTGTGGTGACGGCGCAAAGCGTCGTGGCGCGCAATCTCGATCCGCTGGAAACCGGCATCCTGTCCTTTACCGATGTCTATGCCGGCACCAACAGCCACAACGTCATCCCCGACAAGGCTACGCTGAAGGGGTGCCTGCGCTATTTCGACAAGTCGGCCGGCGCACTGATGAAACGGCGGCTGGAAGAGGTCGCCAAGGGCGTCGCCGCAACCTATGGCGGCGAGGCGAGCCTGGCCTATGACGACAATTTCGTGCCGCTGGTCAACGATGCCGAGGCGACGCGGGTGGCGATGGCCGTGGCCGCGCAGGTGGTCGGGCCCGAGCGGGTGCATGCCGATGCGCCGCCGCTGACCGGCAGCGAGGATTTCGCCTTCATGACCGAGCGCGTGCCGGGGAGCTATGTCCTGGTCGGCGCCGGTCCCGGCGCCATGCCGCACAATCCCGGCTATGACTTCAACGACGAGATCCTGACGGTGGCGGCCAGCTATTTCTGCCGCCTGGTCGAAACCGAACTGGCCTGAACGCGCCCTGCCCGGCAGGGCTTGCAAGGATTACCCGTATGGAACATGTCTTTTCGGTGGCCAACGGCCCCGTCCTGTGGCTGCTGGCCGGCCTGATCGTCGGCACCGTCGTGGTGCAGGCATTGCTTTACCTGCGCATGACGCTGCGCCTGTCGAACGATTACGGCATCCTGACCCGCGACGAACGCCTGCGGGTCTACAAGACCGCGACGATCAACTCGATAGGGCCGGCGATCGCCGTCTTCTTCGTCGCCGTCTCGCTGGTCGCCATGGTGGGCGGACCGGTCACGCTGATGCGGGTCGGGGTGATCGGCTCGGCTATTTTCGAGTTCGTCGCCGCCGAGATGGGCGCCAAGGCCGCGGGTGCGACGCTGGGCACCGACAGCTATACGCTGCAGGCCTTCACCGCCTCGGTCTGGGTGATGACGCTGGGCGGCATGGGCTGGCTGGTCAGCACCTTCCTGATGACGAAAAGCCTCGACCGCACGCGCGACAAGCTGTCGGTCGGCAATCCTCAGCTGATCCGGGCGCTTGGCACCGCGACGCCGGTGGCGATCTTCCTGATGCTGGGACTGGGCGCGGCCGTGGCCAAGGCCGGGCTGACGGATTTCACCGTGGCCTGGGACGATCTGGCCGCCCTGATGATCGGGGCCGGCACGATGCTGATGCAGGGCCGGCTTGGGCGGCGCTGGCCGTGGCTGCGCGAATGGGCCGTGGGCTTCGCGCTGATCGCCGGGCTTGCCGCCGGCTATCTTGTCGGCCTGATCCAGGCCTGATCCCCGAAGCTTCAGGAGCGATCCATGACCAAGCAGAACCTCGAGACCCATTACCGGACCAGCTTCATTCCGCGGGCGCATCGCATCGGGCGCATCACGCTGCTGATCGCTATGGTGATCTGCCTGCTGCCCGCGCTCTACCTGTCCTTCGTGCTGGGGGCCTGGCCCGGCGCGGGGGTGATCCTGACCGGCTTTCTGGCCGTGCTGGCCTTTGTCGGCATCATCTGGATCGTCGAGCCGATCTCCTATTTCCCTGTGCTGGGCGTTTGCGGCACCTATATGAGCTTTCTGTCGGGCAATATCGGCAACATGCGCATGCCGGTGGTGATCTCGTGCCAGCAGGCCGTCGAGGCCGAGACCGGCTCGCGCAAGGCCGAGGTCGCGGCGGTGCTGGGCATCGCCGTCTCGGTGCTGGTGAACCTGGTCTTTCTGGTGGCGCTGGTGGTGATCGGCCGGGCGCTGATCGATGCCATGCCCGCGCCGATGGCGGTCGCGGTCAAGGAATATACGCTGCCCGCGCTTTACGGTGCCGTGCTGGTGATGTTCCTGAACAGCGCCACGCGCCGGAATGCGCTGACCGGCATCCTGTGCGGGCTTGCGATCTTCCTGTCGCCGATCCCCGGGGTTCTGGGCACCGCGGTTGCTGGTGTCCTGGCGATCCTCGTCTGCTTCGCGACGAACCGCAAGACCGCCCGCCCGGCCGGCGGCCAGGCCGCGTAACCATGGCCCTGGGCTGATACCCGCAAGGGGCGGGGCGTTTTCGACGCTCCGCCGTTGCACCAGTTCCACATGCGTGGCGGCGGTGCGCGAATCGTGCCTGCCGCCCGGCATTGCCGCCCGCCAATCTCGCGTCGCCGTAACGGCCTTACCGGGATCACCCGGTGGTGTGGGGGATGCCTGAGGGACGGCGACAGATTCCGCCGCCATTGCTGCGGAAAACGACCTAGCTGACCCTCGGCACCTGTGGCAGCCGGATGGATATTGCGGCGGGCAGCGGGGCCGGTTCAGCTTGGCAAGCTCATTGCCGACCCTATCCGTCAAGGACCGTGGCCGGACACCTGGTCTCTTCGTGCTTCTTGATGTGCCGTCGCAACGTCCGGGGAGACACCCCGTATCTGGTAGCCACAGCCTGCAAGCTTTCGTTCTTGAGGCATCGGGAGGCTTCCAGGAGCTCCTCGGTGGACAACATCGGAGGGCGGCCGATGTGACGGCCGTTCCTTTGCGCCTCCATCATCCCGGCCTTGGTGCGTTCGCTGATGAGAGTGCGCTCGAATTCAGCCAGGGCGGCCATGATGTGAAAGACCAGCCTGCCGCCGGACGATGTGGTGTTGACCTTTTCCGTGAGGGACTGGAACTCCACGCCGCGCTTCCCCAGCTCATCGATGACCTGCACGAGGCCGGTGAGGGACCGGCCCAGGCGGTCAAGGCGCCAGACGACCAGCGTCTGACCCGGCTTCAGGACGCGCAGCAGTCGCTCCAGGCCGGGGCGGGACATGACCGATCCCGAAAACCCGTGATCCTTGAAGATTTCGTCGCATCCTGCGTCTCGCAAAGCGGTCAGTTGCAGGTCAAGCTTCTGGTCCTCGGTGGACACGCGCGCGTAACCGATCTTCATCTTGGTTCCTTTCGTCCGCTTTCGTGCACCACCGGCCGCCGAAGCAGGAACATGAGGGCCTATCGTGGGGCTGGGATGCTCGCGAAGCTTTTGAAAAAATTTAATATTCTTGCCTTCTGGCCATTCACTGCCTTCACTTCGCAACTTGCACTAAACTATACCGGGTTGTTCTGTAGTTCCCAGCAGGCCGTCTAACAATGTAAAAGGGCTGGGTTCTGTCGCATGACCCAGCTTGCCCGGCCGGAGATGGTGGAGGCCGTCCAGAGGTTCGCGGGGAAATGCGCGGCGCTCGGCACCGGAGACGCTGACGCCTGCGACGGGGCCGGAGCTTGGCAAGGACGCCTCGCGTTATCACCGCGGACTTGCGGCGCAGATCCTGAAGATCAGGCCCGACGAGGTGCTTTTATGTGGCCCGCTGATGCAGGAGCTTTGGGATGAGCTGTCGAAATCCGGGGCAGGGCGGGCCGATGGCGCGCATTATCCCCGGGTGGAGGTTTTGCTTTCAAATCTCGCCGGCCATCTGCGGTCGGGGGACACCGTTTTTCTCAAAGCGTCGAACTCCGTCGGCCTTGGGCGTATCATGGGCCGGTTTGTCAAACACGGTTAGCGTAGGGAGGGATTTCCTCCTCCCATTCGCGCCAAATCGCTGCCCTGTGGAAAGGGTTTCCCGATACGTGAATATGAAGCCCCTACAGGGGTAAAACATCTGGAATTGGGTTGTGATGTCATGCAGCGCATATAAAGCGACTGCGGCTGCTCTGCAGGCTCAACGCCGCAACGACGCATCCTCGATAATCCATGAGACAAGATTCTCGAATGTGATGCCGTTATGTGCCGCAATCTCGGGCAAAAGCGAGATCGGTGTCATCCCCGGCTGGGTGTTGATCTCAAGCCAGATGAGTTCTCCAGTATCCGGGTCATGGCGGAAGTCGGAGCGCGTCACGCCCCGGCAGCCGATCGCCCGATGTGCAATCTCGGAATATCGCAGGATTTTCTTCTCGATATCCGGGGGCAAGACGGCTGGACAAATATGTCGTGAACCGCCGATCTCGTATTTGGCGCTGAAATCATACCATGCGCCGTCCTTGGGGACGATTTCGATGATACCCAGCGCCTTTCCGCCCAGCACCGCGCAAGTCAGCTCCCTGCCGGGAACATAGCGTTCGGCCATGACATCGGCCGATTCCGCCTCGTTCGCAGCCAGTTGCGGCGGTGCTTCTCCGCTGCGCACGATATGAACCCCGCAAGAGGACCCATCCGCAACGGGCTTCAGGACATAAGGCAGCTGCATCACATGCGAAGCACTCGCATCGGCAGCGGAAACCACGATGGACTCGGCGACTGGAACGCCATGCGCGGCGGCAACATGCTTGGCATTGATCTTGTGCATTGCAAGCGCCGAGGCCATCACTCCGGAATGGGTATAGGGAATCCCAAGATTTTCCAGCAATCCCTGGACCGCGCCATCCTCGCCGCCGGTTCCGTGCAATGCGTTGAAGACGACGCTTGGGCGAATTTGCAGCAGCTTTTCCGCGATATCGTCCCGCACCTCGACCCGTGCCACACGGTAACCCGCCTTGGCCAAGCCTTCCGCACATGCATGTCCAGATGAAAGACTGACGGAGCGCTCCGAGGAAGTGCCTCCCATCAACACGGCAACGAACGGATCCACGAAAACCTCATCTGCGTTCACGCTTGGAATAGACTCAATAAATGCGGGAAGCTCAATGATATTCAGGCATCTCTGTCAGGAATTCGCGGGTTGTCCAAAACAAATCAACCCATAATGGAAATAAACCACCATTGGTTTAATTTCGGGTGGGGCGTTGATTGCATATTGACCTGCCGGCCTCAATGCGGATAGATCGGGGGCAAGCCTGATGAGGCTGAAATGCGGTTGTAGCTCAGTTGGTTAGAGTACCGGCCTGTCACGCCGGGGGTCGCGGGTTCGAGCCCCGTCAACCGCGCCAATTTTCCAGTTTTCCCTTGATGGCCATGCCTCGCCTATGGGCGGCCGTTCTCTGGACTGCGATCTCCTCGGGCGGCTATTGCCCGTGCGAATACGCAGGGCAGGGCTGCAACCCGCCCTGTTCGATCAGGAAATCGACCACCTCGGCCACGCCCTTGCCGTGGCGCAGCGCGGCCATGACCACCGGGCGGCCTGCGCGCGAGGCCCGGGCATCGGCCTCGAGCAGCGCGGCATCCACGCCGACATGCGGCGCAAGGTCGGTCTTGTTGACGACCAGCAGGTCCGAACGCGCAAGGCCGGGGCCGCGCTTGCGCGGAATGTCCTGTCCCGCCGCCGTGTCGATGACATAGATCGTCAGATCGGCAAGTTCGGGCGAGAAGGTCGCGGCCAGGTTGTCGCCGCCGGATTCGATCAGAACCAGGTCCAGGTCGGGAAAGGCCGCGTTCAGCTCGGCGATGGCGGCAAGGTTGATGCTGGCATCCTCGCGGATGGCGGTATGGGGGCAGCCGCCGGTCTCGACGCCGCGAATGCGCTCCGAGGGCAACACCTGCGCGCGCATCAGCGCCTCGGCGTCCTCGCGCGTGTAGATGTCGTTGGTGATCACCGCCATCGACAGGCGCGGCGCCAGCGCGCGGGCGATCTGTTCGGTCAGCGTCGTCTTGCCCGTGCCGACCGGGCCGCCGATGCCGACGCGCAGGGGTCCGTTGCTCATGATCGAAAAATCCTTGTCACCATGGTTTCGTGCCGCATCGCGGCGAGGTCCGCGCCCCATGTGGCGCTGGCCAGATCCTTGGGGTCGGCCGTTCCGGCCCGCGCCGCCGCCGCCAGAAGCGCAGGCTGCAATCCGGCCAGCATCGCCTGACCCTCGACCGGCCCGAGGGGCAGGAACCGCACCGCCGCCGAGATCAGCGCTGCCGCCTGCGCCTGAAGGTAAAGGCCGATGATCTCGCCCGCGGGCAGGGGAAGGCAGCCGCAGGCCCGGCCTACCGCCACCGGCAGGGCGACTGCGGACTGCGGCCGGCCGGTCAGGGCCGCGACATTGGCGGCGAAGGCGGTGCCCTGCTCGACTGTCTCGGCCAGGCGCCGGGCGCAGGGACACATGGCCCGCGCCAGGTCGTCCAACTCGGCGTGATCGGCGCCCTTGCGCAGCGCCAGCGACAACAGCACCGCATCGCACCAGCCCGCGCCGTGGTCCAGCCAGTCCTCCAGCCATTGCGGCAGGGTGGCACGCGTCACCGCACCCTGGTCCATCGCCCATTCCAGCCCCTGCGACCAGGCGAAGCCTCCGGTCGGAAAGGCGGGCGACAGGTGTTGCGCCAATCTCAGCCGGGCGGCTTCAGGCGTGATGGTGGTGGTGGTCATGTGCATGGCCGTGGTCGTGGCCGAAGGTGCGGCCGTGGCCATAGGCGCCGCCCTCTGGGCGGAAGGGCAGGTTCTGGTGGCTGATCTCGGCGCCAAGCCGGCGCAGCATGGCCTCCAGCACGTGATCCTGACGGATGATCAGCCGGTCGGCCTCGATCCGGCAGGGGGTGTGACGGTTGCCGATATGCCATGCCAGCCGGGTAAGGGGGCCGCGAACGACCAGGACCGGCTCGGCCGCGGCGCGGACGACGACGATACGGCCGTCCGACAGCGCGAAGGCGTCGCCGTCCTCAAGGCTGGTGACCTCGGCCAGGTCGACCATGAAATCCCCGCCCGCGCAGGCCAGCCGCTTGCGGCGCAGAAGGCGGGATTCGTAGTCCAGAACCACCTCGGCGTCGAAGGGGCCGGGGGCGTTGCGGATGATGCGGTCGCTGCAGGGGATCATGGCTTGCCTTGCTCAGAACAGGAAATATCGTTGCGCCATGGGCAGTTCCGTGGCGGGTTCGCAGGTCAGCAATTCGCCGTCGGCGCGGACCTCGTAGGTTTCGGGGTCGACCTCGATCTGCGGCATCGCATCGTTCAGGACCATGTCCGCCTTGCCGATGCCGCGGGTCTGCTCGACCGCGATCAACGCCTTGCCCAAGCCGTCGCCCGCCCCGGCTTCGAGCCCCGCCCGGCTGAGAAACAGGGCCGAGGCGCGGCCGCTATGACCCCACATCGGGCGGCTGAAGATCGGCTGCACCGGGATCGAGCCGTTGGGATCGCCCATCTGCGCCACGCTGATCCGGCCGCCGACCAGCACCATCTCGGGCTTGACGCCGAAGAAGGCGGGCGACCACAGCACCAGATCGGCGCGCTTGCCTGGCTCGATGCTGCCGACATGGGTGCTGATGCCATGCGCGATGGCCGGGTTGATGGTGTATTTCGCGATATAGCGGCGGGCGCGCAGGTTGTCGTTCTCGCCCGTCTCACCCGCCAGGCGTCCGCGCTGGCGGCGCATCTTGTCGGCGGTCTGCCAGGTGCGGATGATCACCTCTCCGATCCGGCCCATCGCCTGGCTGTCCGAGGAAATCACGGAAAACGCGCCCAGATCGTGCAGGATGTCCTCGGCCGCGATGGTTTCGCGCCGGATGCGGGATTCCGCGAAGGCCACGTCCTCGGGCACCCGGCGGTCGAGATGATGGCAGACCATCAGCATGTCCAGATGCTCTTCGATGGTGTTGCCGGTATAGGGCCGCGTCGGGTTGGTCGATGAGGGCAGCACGTTGCCCATCCCCACCATGCGGATGATGTCGGGGGCATGGCCGCCGCCCGCGCCCTCGGTGTGATAGGCGTGGATGGTGCGGCCGGCGATGGCGGCCATCGTATCCTCGACGAAGCCGGATTCGTTCAGCGTGTCCGTATGGATCATCACCTGCACGTCCATCGCATCGGCCACGGTCAGGCAGCAGTCGATGGCGGCTGGGGTGGTGCCCCAGTCCTCGTGCAGCTTCAGCGCGCAGGCGCCCGCGCGGACCTGTTCCTCGAGCGCGGCGGGCAGCGAGGCGTTGCCCTTGCCCGCGATGCCGATATTGACCGGCAGTTCGGCGCAGGCTTCCAGCATCCGGGCGATATGCCAGGGCCCCGGCGTGCAGGTGGTGGCCAGCGTGCCATGCGCGGGGCCGGTGCCGCCGCCCAGCAGCGTGGTGACGCCGGAATGCAGCGCGTGGTCCACCTGTTGCGGGCAGATGAAGTGGATATGGCAGTCCATGCCGCCGGGGGTGAGGATGCGGCCCTCGCCCGCGATGATCTCGGTCCCCGGCCCGATGATCAGGGTCACGCCGGGCTGGGTGTCGGGATTGCCGGCCTTGCCGATCCCGGCGATGCGCCCGTCCCGCAGCCCGACATCGGCCTTGGTGATGCCTTGGTGGTCGAAGACCACGGCGCCGGTGATGACCGTATCCATCGCCCCGGCCTCGCGCGTCACTTGCGACTGGCCCATGCCGTCGCGGACGACCTTGCCGCCGCCGAAGCGGACCTCCTCGCCGGGGATGGTCAGGTCGCGCTCGACCTCGATCAGCAGTTCGGTATCGGCCAGCCGGATGCGGTCGCCGGTGGTGGGGCCGTAAAGCGCCGCGTAATCGGCGCGCGAGAGCGTCTGACCCATCACAGTTCCCCCATCACCTGCTTGCGAAAGCCCTGCACCACGCGGTCGCCGGCGAAGGGGATGAGGTTCACCTCGCGCGACTGGCCGGGCTCGAACCGGATGGCGGTGCCCGCGGGGATGGCCAGGCGCATTCCCCGCGCGGCCGCGCGGTCGAAGACCAGCGCCGGGTTGGTTTCGGCGAAATGGTAATGGCTGCCGACCTGGACCGGGCGGTCGCCGCTATTGGCGATCATCAGCGCGATCGGCGTGCGGCCCGGGTTCAGGGTGATGTCGCCGGGGGCGACGAGGATCTCGCCCGGGATCATATGGCGGATCATTCAGCCCCCCATCGCCAGGGCGATGCCCGCCAGCGCCGTGCCGCTGCCCAGCCCGCGCAGCAGCACCCCGCGATGCAGCATCCTGCCAAGGCCGATCCCAGCCAGATGCAGCGCTGCGGTCGCGATGGCGAAGCCGACAGCATAGGCGATCAGGCCCTGCGCCGGTCCCTCGGCCCCATGCGCCCAGCCATGCGCAAAGCCGAAGAAGGCGCTGCCCGGCGCCAGCACCGCCAGCGGCAGCCGTGCCGCCATGGCCACCAGCGCCCCGAGGATCACCACCGAGGCGAGGATCATCGGCTCGACCCCCGGAAAGGGCAGCCCGGCCCAGCCCGCGACGCCTCCGGCGACCATGCCGCCGACAAAGGCCATGGGCAGCGCCCAGAGCGCGCGCCCGCCGATCTGTGCGGCCAGCAGGCCAAGCGCGACCATGGCCAGCAGGTGATCGGCGCCGCCCAGCGGATGCGACAGGCCGCCGACGAACTTACCCGCGTCATGGCCGGGATGGGCAAGGGCCATCTGCGGCAGAAGCGTCGCGGCGGTGATGAGGGAAAACCGTTTCATTCAAGCCTCGTGGCGGATGGGATGGTGGACGGTCACCAGCTTGGTGCCGTCGGGAAAGGTGGCCTCGACCTGGACGGCCTCGATCATCTCGGGCACGCCGGACATGCATTGCCCGGCCGTGATCACATGCGCGCCCGCCTGCATCAGATCGGCGACGCTGCGCCCGTCGCGGGCGCCTTCGACGACGAAATCGGTGATCAGGGCGATGGCCTCGGGGTGGTTCAGCCGGACGCCGCGCGACAGCCGGTTGCGGGCGACCATCGCGGCCAGCGAAACCAGCAGTTTCTCGCGTTCGCGGGGGGTAAGGTTCATCTTAGACCTGCCAGATGCGGGGAAGGGGATCGGGGCGCAGGACGCGCAAAAGACGGATGACCTGCCGGCGCAGGGGCCAGCCGTCGCCCGCCAGCAGCCGCAGGATCAGGCGGCCCGGCGGCGCGCTGGCGGCGCCGGTGACGCCGGGCTCGTCCAGCACCGCGCGGGCCGGCTCCAGCAGGTCGGCGGCATGCGGGGCGATCAGCGCCAGGCTGGCCATCGCCCGCGCTTTGCCCAGCATGGCGGGGTGATGCAGCCGGGACAGCGCCGCATCGTCCAGCGCCAGCGCGTCGTGATGGATCATCCGGCCATCCTGCCGCACGATGCGGCGGTCGGTCAGCTGCAGGTGCCGGATGGTCTCGCCCATGGCGAGACGACCCAGGATGATGGGCTCCAGCAGCAGGCAGCCCGCGCCGGGGGCCAGATCGACCGCCGTTTCCCGCCCCAGCCGCGCGCCGTCGTAAAGGATCGTCTCCTGCGGCAGCCAATCCAGCCAGCCGCCTTCGTCCACCTGCAGATGCAACCGGATCTGTGCCGGCGCATCCTTGGCGCGATAGGCGCGTTCGGCCGTCTGGGTGGTGGCCAGCGCCTGCGTGCGGGGGGCCAGTTCGATGCGATAGTCCAGCCTGTCGCCCGAGGCCAGCCCGCCGGCGGTGTTCAGAAAGACGATCTCGGGCCGCCCGGCGGTCATGCGCGGCAGCATCGCCTTGGCCGAGCCCGATTGCGCCAGATCCTCGATCCCGCGCGGACCCAGCCGGACCGAAGCGGCCCCCCGGCTGCGCTGCATTCTGATGGGTGCGATGGCGTCGAACATGGGGCCAGAGAGGCGTCGGCCGCGCATAAGGTCAATCGGCGGCGGGGCAGGGGCTGCGCATCATGCAGGCAAGATAAGTGTCTGCGCCCACCGTATAGGCAATCTGGGCAATCCGCGGGCAGTCTGGAATGCGTCGGATGAGCGTGATGGGGCCGCAAGGGCGTCCTTCGCATCTGCCGGCATCTGCCGGATGCGACGGCGAGGGTTCGGGCCACCGTTGCGGCGGCGGTCCCGAGGAGTGGCAACGCGTTTTTCGCCGATCATCCTCAAGCCGCCCTGCGCCGACAGGCATGGGGATCGGTGGTTTCACATCGCTGCGCGCGAGCGATCAAGGCGAACTCGACCCGATTGTCCGGCCCCCGCTCATCGGCAAAGGTCTACGAGCAAAACTTAGCCGACCGGCGAAGTTTTTCCTTGCTTGCGGGTCGCGGAAGGGAAATGGTTAGCTTCATGGCTAAGCATGATCCCGACCTCTCGCTGCTCTTTCATGCGTTGGCGGACCCGACCCGGCGGGCGATCCTGACGCGCCTGGCCAGGGGGCCCGCGCCGGTGACGCAACTGGCCGCGCCCACCGGGCTGCGCCTGCCGACGGTGATGCGGCATCTTTCGGTGCTGGAGGAGGCGGGGTTGATCGCCACGTCCAAGGACGGACGCGTGCGGTCCTGCGCCATCGTACCCGAGGCCCTGGCCCCGATGCGGACATGGCTCGACGAGCAGCGGGCCATCTGGGAAAGCCGGCTCGGCCGGCTGGACGATTACGTCATGAAACTGATGGAGGAACGCGCGAAATGACACTCGATCTCGACCCCGATACCGACCTGAGCTTTACCCGCACACTGGCCGTGCCCCGGCACCTGATCTGGGAATGCTGGACGCAGCCCGAGCATATCCCGCATTTCTTCATCCCCGCGCCGCACAAGGTGACGGCGGTGGATATCGACCTGCGCGTCGGCGGGCGCTTCAACACCACCTTCGAGGTCGAGGGCAACGTGATGGACAATCACGGCGTCTGGCTGGACCTGGTGCCGGGGGAAAAGCTGGTCTTTACCGACGGCTATACCGAAGGCTGGAAGCCTGCGCCCGAGCCGTTCATGACCGCGATCCTGCTTCTGGCCGATGCGCCGGGCGGCGGGACGACCTACACCGCGATCGCCCGCCACCGCAATCCCGAGGCGCGCAAGTCGCATGAGGACATGGGTTTCTTCGACGGCTGGGGCACGGTGGCAACGCAGCTCGAAGCCTATGCCAAGGGCTTGGCGGGATGAGCCGCTTCGCGACGCTGAACTTCGAGCGGCAGGTGGCGGCGCCCGTCGCCACCCTGTGGCAGGCCTGGACGGCGCCCGCCGCGCGGGCGGTCTGGGCCGCACCCGTGCCTTCGGTCGCGGTGGAGTTCCTGGAGGCCGACACCAGGGTCGGCGGGCGCGAGGTCTCTCTGTGCAAGGCCGAGGGCCAGCCCGTCATCCGCTGCGAATGCGGCTGGCTGGAGTTGCAGCCGGGGCAGCGCAGCGTAAACCACGAGGTGGTTTGGTCCGAGGGCGTGGCACGATCGGCGGCGCTGGTCACGGCGGATTTCCTGCCGGACGGCGAGGGCAGCCGGCTGGCGGTGACGGTGCAGCTTTCCTCGCTCGAAGGCGACATGAAGGCGAGCTATCGGCAAGGTTTTGACGCGGGGCTCGACAATCTGGCCGGCGTGGCCGGGCGGACCATGGTGCTGGAGCGTGTCATCCAGGCACCCCGGCAGGTGGTCTGGGACGCCTGGATGAACCCGGAAACCCTGCCGCAATGGTGGGGGCCGGAAGGATTTTCCTGCCGCACCAAGCGGATCGACCTGCGGACAGGCGGCGAATGGGTCTTCGACATGATCGGACCGGATGGCACGGTCTTTCCGAACCATCACCTTTACGGCGAGGTTCGGGCCGAAGAGAGGCTGGGCTATACGCTGCTCTGGGGCGAAAACGGGCCGAAGCATGCCGATGCCTGGGCCGCGTTCGAGGAAGCGGACGGGACGACGACGGTGACGCTGGGGATGGTCTTCAGCACGGCGGCCGAGTTCCAGCAGGCCAAGGGCTTTGGCGCCGTGGAACTGGGCTTGCAGACCTTGGGGAAACTGGCGCGTTTCGTCGGGGCCGAGTGACGACCTTCCGGCTGTCGGTTTATACCGGGCTTGCCCGGCTGGCCGATGCCGGCAGGCGGCGGCATCCGGGCGAAGGGCAGGGCAGGGATGGCGGGTCATGGCGATGATTACCGACGCGGAGGATTTCTTCACCAAGGGCTGCGGCCGCTGCGCCCGGTTCGCGACGCCGGACTGCTCGACGCGGCAGTGGATCCGCGGGCTGAACCAGTTGCGCCGCATCTGCCGGGACATGGGGCTGGAGGAGGTGGTGAAATGGGCGCATCCCACCTATATGCATGCCGGCCGCAATATCGCGATCTTCGGCGCGTTCCGGGGCGATTTCCGGCTCAGCTTCATGAACCCCGCCCTGTTGCGGGACAGTGAAGGCGTGCTCGAGCCTCAGGGCCCGAACAGCCGGACGCCGGGCATGATCCGCTTTACCGAGGTCGAGCAGGTTTCGGCGATGGAGCCGGTGATCCGGGCCTATCTGCGGCAATTGATGGATCATGCCGAGGCGGGCACGAAACCGCCCAAGGTCGAACACCAGATCGACATGCCCGTTGAACTGGCCGAGGCGCTGGATGCCGACCCGGAACTGGCCGAGGCGTTTCACGCGCTGACTCCGGGGCGGCAGAAAAGCTACCTGTTCAACCTCAACCAGGCCAGGCAGTCAGTGACGCGGATGGCCCGGGTCGAGAAGTTCCGCGACAAGATCATCGCCGGCAAGGGCGCGACGGAGCGCTAGGGACTGCGGCCACCGAGCGCGGGGGCCGCGCGCTTGAGCCTCGTTGGGCTTTGATCCATGCGCTTTCGCAAGCCTGATGATGCCGGCCACCGATGCGATCGGAGTGCGAGAGGATCATCACCTGTCAAGAGAGGGAACCTGGGGCAGAAGCTGGGTCACTCAAGGCCACTCATCTCGGGGACGACGGCCGCGCGTGACGATCTTGCCGCCGATCAAGGTCGGCAATAGCTGTTGCTCAGCTATAAAAACTGAATTTATATCAACGATTTGGATGAACTGGCTGGGGCGGTAGGATTCCTGCTAGACGGAAGATCCGGTACCAGAATGTTGCCAGTCGTTGGCAGGGTGGGGCGATAGGTGGGGCACATGGCCAGATGACGCTATGGCCCTTTCCCGGCTTGAAACGAGCTAACCCGCGCTAAGGAGTCTTGCAGACATCAGGTCAGCGTCGCTTGCAGATCGAAAATCTCTTTTTCGTCTTTGGTGCACGTTCCCAAGGCGTTATACGTCTTCATGCTATACCTGAACTGACAGGTCATATGGCTCCCCTTGTTGGAGCGGAGGATTGCGTTTCCGTTGCCGGCATCGCCTGAAAATCCCAGAACGCCGGTGTCTCTCACGGCCATCCATATGCCGGTGTATTGTTCGTCGCCGATAGTAAGGTTCGCTTTCCCTGAATTGCCGAACGCGGTGTTTTCCAGGGTGCCTGTTCCCTGTTGACCCGTTGAGCGGCTAGTGATCGTCACCGCTAGCGAGCATGCGGCCAGTGGGGAGATCGTGACTAGGAAGGCGGCATGGTTCGGGAACAGCTTCATCTATACCCCCAAGACCGAACTGTGCAGGCAGTCTATCTCTAGCAGTCAACTGAATTTCAAGCCCTTTTGATGGCGCGTGATCAAAACTTGTATTGACGATAGTGACGAGCCCATGGGGTCGCCTAGACAGCTTTCCAAAGAGCCCGGCTAGCGTGGGCTTTGCATGGTCGCCAGAGACGTGAAAAACGAGGGCAGGTCCGTATCTGAAATAGAAGCAGATACAGGAGCTTACTTGATGAGCAAAAACAACTTCCAATGCATTGTCAAGCAGACCTTTCGTGCAATCAGACGCTGGCTAAGCCTGCTGCTGATCGCGTGGGTGGCATCCCGCATCAGCCGTGAACTTGCCATGGCGATCTACACGGAAGCTCTCAAGGCGGGGTGGTACGATGCAGCCTGGTGACGTGGTGGTTATCTCTGCGTTCGATGACGTGCCGGGATACCTGTTCCAGATCGAGCGGGTGTCGGACGACCATGTGACAGGGATTGCCCTCATTGGTCCTCTGGCGGGGAATACAGAGAACCGGACTTCTCGATGATTCCCAGGGTTTTGGACCGGAAAACCAGATGGCTGGGAACTCAGCAGTCCCTCTAAGCCAAAGCAACCAATCGGAAAAATCAGAAACACTAGAGGAATGGGGCGGATGCCCCAGATGGAGGTCAGAGGTGGACCCGCCTGGTGAGACAGTTTGGCGGCTTGGCTAAGGTGGATCGGGTTGGTTTCTATGCCGCCAGTCGCTCCGTCATTTCCGCCGTAGCATAGACCTCGTCGGGTGTCCTGCCGCCGAAGGTCGAGTGCGGGCGTCTCTCATTGTAGTAGGCTATCCATGAACCGATCCCGTTGCGGGCTTCGCTTCCGGTCTCGAAGGCGTTGAGGAAGACGCACTCGTATTTGAGGCTGCGCCACAGCCGCTCGATGAAGACGTTGTCCATCCAACGGCCGCGCCCGTCCATCGAGATGCGGATGCCGGCGTCCTTCAGCGTGGTGGTGAAGGCGAAGCTGGTGAACTGGCTTCCCTGATCCGTGTTGAAGATGTCGGGCCTGCCGTGGTGGGCGATTGCCTCTTCGAGCGCGGCCACGCAGAAGTCGGCGTCCATCGTGTTCGACAGCCGCCAGGCAAGCACCTTGCGGCTGAACCAGTCCATGATGGCGACGAGGTAGAGGAAGCCGCGCCGCATCGGGATGTAGGTCACATCGGCACACCATACCTGATCTGGTCGCTCGATCGCCAGATTCCGTAGCAGGTAGGGATAGATGCGGTGCTGCGGATGCGGCTCGCTGGTCCTCGGTGCCTGGTAGATCGGCGACAGGCCGATCTTGCGCATCA
>NZ_JASSPE010000039.1:0-19803 GCF_030234105.1 Paracoccus sp. SSJ
CGGTGCTGTTCATCGCCGGGCCGGACCAGCAGACCATCCCGCGCCAGATGTGGAACGGCATCCGCGAGCAGATCTCGCCCGCCATCCTCGCCGTCGCCACGCTGCTGGTCATCTTCTCCATCGCGCTCCTCACAACCGTCGAGATGCTCAGAAGAAGATCCGAAAAACTCAGAGGGCTGACCCCAGGGTAAGACCGAACGCCGCCCTTCGGGGCGGCGTTTTCATGTCAGGGCAGGGCGCTGAGCCAGAACCAGACCGTCAGCATGGAAAGCGCCGTCGCCACCAGCACCGCCGAGGCCGCGACCCGCTTGGCCACCCCGTAAAGCAGGGCGAAGAGATAGGCGTTGACCCCCGGCGGCATGGCGGCCGTCACCACGGCCGAGCGCATCTCGGCGACGCTCAGTGCGAAAAGCTTGCCCAGCCCGAAGGTCACGGCCGGATGCAGGAGCAGCGAGATGCAGCAGCACATCGCGATCGCCCGCGCCTCGCCCTCGGGGCGATAGCGATAGAGCACACCGCCCAGCCCGAACAGCGCCGCCGGCAGCGCGGCGCTGGACATCATCCTGACCGCCGCCCAGAATCCCTCGGGCATGACCAGTCCGGCCTGGGTCAGCAGGTTCAGGGCAAAGCCGCCGAGGATGCCGATGACCAGCGGCGTGTGCAGCACCCCCGACAGCGCCCGCAGCGCCACCCCGCCCACCGACAGGTTCTGGCCCCGCGCGCGGGCGAATTCCATCGCGGTGATACCAAAGGTGTAAAGCAGCGGCGAATGTACCGAGATGATGGTGAAGTTGGCCAGCACCGCCTCGGGTCCATAGGCGCGCTCGGTGATCGGCACGCCCAGAAGCAGCGAGTTCGAGAACAGGCAGACGAAGCCGATGGCGATGGCGTCCTCGATGGGTCGCTTCAGCCAATAGATCGAGAGGCCGGTTCCCAGCGCAAAGGACAGAAGCGCGCCGCTGTAGAAGGCCAGCAGCAAGAGCGGGTTGTAGTTGGCGCCCAGGTCCAGCCGGGCGATGGCGCCGAACAGCAGCACCGGCAGGGCGAAGTTCTGGGCAAAGCGCATGACGCCATCGACCGCCACCTCGGTCAGCCATTTGCGCCAGCAGACCAGGTAACCGAAGCCAACCACCAGGAAGACCGGCAGGATGACATCGAAAAGAGCGGTCATATCAGCTCGATCCGCATGCCGTCATGGGCGGGCACGACATTCTCGGGCGTCTCGCGCATGACGGCGTCGTAATCCAGGTCGACATGCATGTTGGTGATCACGCCCCGCGCGCAGCCCGAACGCGCGATCCATTCCAGCGTCAGCGCCAGATGGGCATGGCTGGGATGCGGGATGCGTCGCAGCGCGTCGCAGATGAACACGTCGCAGCCCATGATCGTGCTCCAGGCTTCCTCGGGGATCGCCAGCACGTCGGGCAGGTAGACCAGGCTCTGCTCGACCCCGCCGATGCGAAAGCCGAGCGCGTTCATGTCGCCGTGGTTGACCTCGAAAGGGGCGAGTTCGATGCTGCCCCCCGCGCCCTCGATGGCGAAGGGACCGCGGATCGGCTGCATGTCGCAGATCGGCGGATAGGAAGAGCCGGGCGGCGTCTCGAAGATATAGCCGAAGCGGGTCTTCAGCGCGGCGGCGGTCGGCTGGTCGGCCCAGACCGGCATCCGGCGGCGCATGTTGAAGACGATCTGCCGCAGGTCGTCGATGCCGTGGATATGGTCGGCATGGGCATGGGTATAGGCGACTGCGTCCAGTTCGGCGACATCCGCATCCAGCAATTGCGGCACCAGGTCGGGGCCGGTGTCGATCAACAGCCGCGTCGCCCCGTCATGGCCGAAACGCTCGACCAGAAGCGAGCAGCGGCGGCGCCGGTTGCGCGGATTGGCCGGGTCGCATTCGCCCCAGCGATTACCCAGCCGCGGAACGCCGCCCGAAGAGCCGCAGCCCAGGACGGTGGCCCGGATCATGCCACGGCCTTGCGGAACAGCCGCTCGAAATTCAGCGTGGTGAGGCTTGCGAATTCGTATTCGGTCATGCCCAGCAATTCGGCGCCGACCCGGGCGGTATGGACGACATAGGCCGGCTCGTTGCGCTTGCCGCGATAGGGCGGCGGGGCGAGATAGGGCGCGTCGGTCTCGACCAGGATGCGGTCGGCGGGCGCGGCGGCAAAGATCTCGCGGATCTCGGTCGAGCGCGGGAAGGCCGCGATGCCGGACATGGACAGGTAAAAGCCCAGGTCCAGCGCCACCCGCGCCAGTTCCTGCCCGCTGGTATAGCAATGCATGACGCCGTTGAACGCGCCGGCGCGATGTTCCTCGGTCAGGATGCGGGCCATGTCCTGGTCCGCATCGCGGGAGTGGACGATCAGCGGCAGGCCGGTGCGGCGTGCGGCCTCGATATGGATGCGCAGGCTTTCAGCCTGCACGGCGGCGCTGTCGGCGGTATAGTGGTAATCGAGCCCGGTCTCGCCGATGCCGACGAAGCGCGGATGAAGCGACAGGGCCTCCAGTTCCTCGACGGTGGCCAGCGGCTCTTCGGCGGCGTGCATCGGATGGGTGCCGGCGGCATAGAAGACGCCGGCATGGGCCTCGGCGATGGCGCGCACGGCGGGCTCGTTGCGCAGCCGGGTGCAGATCGTGACCATGCGGGTGACGCCCGCCGCCCGGGCGCGCGCGACCAGTTCGGCCTGCTCGCCCTCGAAATCGGGAAAGTCCAGGTGGCAATGGCTGTCCACCAGGAGGGGAGGATCGGATTCGGACATAGGCAGGTTCCGTCAGACGGCAGGCTGGTTCGCAAGCCCGATCAGCATATCCAACACCAGCGCGGAAGGGTCAAGGTTGACCGCCCGCCCGGCGCGGGCCCGCGCCGAAAGCTGGGCCTGGGCGGCCGCCCAAAGCCGTGCCGCCGCCGGGTCGGGGGAAATGCGGCTGAGCACCTCGGCCTCGCCCTCGGCCGCCTCGGGCAGGGGGGCGCCCAGCAGGCCGCTGCGCGCGGCCCGGGTCAGGAAGCGGTCGAGCAGGGTCACGACCAGGTCGAAGGGGTCGCCCTCGGCCCCCGCGCGGCCGGCGGCCATCTCGGCGAGGGCAGCGGCGGCGCGGCGGTCCATGCGCGGATAATCGGCAAAAAGCCCGGTGATGCGCTGATAGACGGCCAGCCCGTCCTGTCCGGCGAGCCGAAGCGCCTCGCCGATCGAGCCGCCCGAGAGTGCCGAGAGCCGTGCCGCGTCGTGGTCGAGCCCAAGGTCGTGCAGCACCTGGCCCATGTCCTCGGGGCTCAGCGGATGCAGCCGCAACTCGCGGCAACGCGAACGGATGGTCGGCAAGAGCCGCGCCGGCTGATGCGCGACCAAGAGCAGGGTCGAGGCCTGCGGCGGTTCCTCCAGCAGCTTCAGCAGCGCATTGGCGGCGGCCTGGTTCATCTCGTCTGCGGCGTCGATGATGGCGACGCGATGCCCACCCCCGGCCGCGCTCATGTGGAAAAAGCCCTGAAGGCGGCGGATCTCGTCCACGGTGATCTCGGCGCGCAGGCGCAAGGACTTTTCATCGACGGGGCGGCGGACCAGGTGCAGCCGCGGTTCGGACAAGGCGCGGATGCGGCGGATGGTCGGATCGTCGGGCGGCACGGTCAGGTCGGGCGTGCCGGCGCCGCTGAGCAGCCATTTCGCGATGTTCCACGCCAGGGTGGCCTTGCCGGTGCCGCGCGGTCCCGAGATCAGCCAGGCATGGTGCAGGCGATGCGCTTGGGCGGCGGCCAGGAAGTCCGCCACCGCGGCGTCCTGACCGATGATGCGCGCCGCATCGCGTGGGTGCGGGGCACCGGGGACGCGGTCGGGTTCGGGAAGCGGCGCGTCGCTCATCTCGGATTTTCTCATGCCAGGGCCGCCAGCACGCGCGCGGCCACCTCATCCTCGCTGCCGTTGCCGTCGATCACCCGGATGCGTCCGGGGGCTTCGGCGGCCAGCGCCAGGAAGCCCTCGCGCAGCTTCTGCTGGAAACCCAGGCCCAGCGTCTCGAACCGATCCTCGACCCCGCCGCGGGCCTGGCCGCGGGCCAGCGCCACCGCCGGGTCTATATCGATGATGAAGGTGCGGTCGGGCTCGATGCCGATGGTCAGCCGGTGCAGTTCCTCGACCAACTGGCGCAGTTCGGCACGGGCCAGCCCTTGATAGACGCGGCTGGAATCGGCGAAACGATCAGTGACGACCCAGGCGCCGCGGGCCAGCGCCGGCTGGATCAGCCGCTCGACATGGTCGCGGCGGGCGGCGGTGAAAAGCAGCAATTCGGTTTCGGGTGACCAGCGCTCGCCGCAGCCCTCGACCAGCAGGCGCCGGATCTCCTCGGCGCCTACGCTGCCGCCGGGTTCGCGGGTCAGCAACGCCTCGGTGCCCCGCGCCGTCAGCGCCTGCACCAGCCGCCGCGCCTGGGTGGATTTTCCCGATCCGTCGATGCCCTCGAAGCTGATGAACATGGGGAGCGGCTTCAGTTTCGCACCGACTGGATCGCGCGTTCGCCCAGGCGGAAGGCCGCGCTTTGGATCCGGCCGAATACCCCGGTGCGGGCGACATCGCTGGCGGCAAGCAGCGGCAGGCGGGATTGCCCCGCGCCGGGGATGTCCACGATCAGTTCACCCAGTTGGTCGCCCTTGGTGATCGGGGCCTCGATCGGGCCCTTGAACACCGCCTCGGCCTTCACGCCGGATTGCGTGCCGGCGGGGATCAGAACCCGGACGCCATCCCGGGTGGTCAGGCCGACCCGGCCCTTGTCGCCCAGCCAGACCGGGGCCTGGATGACGATCTCGTCCTTGGGGATGATGGTGCGCATGGTGAACTGGCGATAGGCCCAGTTCACGATCTGCTCGGCTTCCTCGGCCCGGGCCTTTTCGCTGGAGAGGCCGGTGATGACGAAGACGATGCGCCGGTCGCTCTGCACGGCCGAGCCGACAAGCCCGTAGCCCGCCTCCTGCGTGTGGCCGGTCTTCAGCCCGTCGGCCTTCCAGTCGCCGGTTCCAAGCCGCAGCAGCGGGTTGCGGTTGCCCGCATTCGAGGGCACCCGCCCCTTGTAGTTGTATTCGGTGAGGGCGAAATTCTTGTAGAGTTCAGGGAATTCGGTGATCAGCCGGGTGGCGAGCAGGCCGAGATCGTGCATCGACATCCGGTGCTGGGGGTCCGGCCAGCCCGAGGAATTGACGAAATGCGAATTCGCCATGCCAAGCTGCCGGGCGCGTTCGTTCATCAGCCGGGCGAAGGCCTCTTCGGTCCCGGCGAGCCCTTCGGCCACGACGACGCAGGCATCGTTGCCCGAGTTGATGATGATGCCGTGGATCAGATCCTCGACAGTCGGGCGATCCGCGGGTTCCACGAACATCTTCGACCCGCCCATCTGCCAGGCCTTGGTCGAGACGGGGAAGGTCGTGTCCATCGCCACGCGGCCGTCGTGCAGCGCCTCGAACAGCATGTTCAGCGTCATGAGCTTGGACATCGAGGCGGGCGGCAGCGGCTCGTCGGCGTTCTTTTCCATCAGCACGGTGCCGGTCGCCACGTCATAGACCCAGGCCGCACGGGCGTTGGTGTCGAAGGCCCGCGCGGGCAGCGCCAGCACCATGAGCAGAGCGAAGATGCGAAACGTCAGAGCGCGCATGGATTATCCTTGACCTGTCGCCTTTGGCCCATGGTTAGCGCAGCGGGCCAGCAGTCGCAACGCTGCCCCGCGATCTGTACCGCGCAAGTGAACGCTGCGCGGCGGGAGACCTGGCAGGCGGAGGCTAGTAGCTGCGGATCAGCCCCACCAGCCGGCCCTGGATGCGGACCTTCTCCTCGGGCAGGACGCGGGTCTCATAGGCGGGGTTGGCCGCTTCCAGTGCAATCATGTTGCCCTTGCGGCGATAGCGTTTCAGCGTGGCCTCGTAGCCATCGACCAGAGCGACGACGATGTCGCCGCTCTCGGCCGCGTTCTGTTCGCGGATCACCACCACGTCGCCGTCGTTGATCCCGGCCTCGATCATCGAATCGCCGCGCACCTCCAGCGCGTAATGGCGGTCCTGGCCGGAGAGCATCGTGGTCGGCACGGCGATGTGATGCGAGATTTCCGAGATCGCCTCGATCGGGACGCCTGCGGCGATGCGGCCCATCACCGGCAGTTCGATGGCCGAGACGGAAACCTCCATCGCGCCGCGCGGCAGCGGGGCGGGGCGGTCGGGCATGGTTCCCTCGATCACGCGGGGCTGGAAGCCCGGCCCCTTGCTGAGGCTTTCGGGTAGGCGGACGATTTCCAGCGCACGGGCGCGATGCGGCAGGCGGCGGATGAACCCGCGTTCCTCAAGGGCAGTCACGAGGCGATGAATTCCCGATTTCGAGCGCAGGTCCAGCGCGAGTTTCATTTCGTCGAACGAGGGTGGCACCCCGTCGCGGGCCATTCGCGCCTGAATGAATTCAAGAAGCTGGATCTGTTTCCTGGTCAGCATGTTCTGCCCCGATCTGCTGCGGCCGCCATCATGTTCGTTGATTGTTCTAGCGCGGGCGACCCGATGCGTCAATCTTTATGACGATTCGGGTAAATTTCCGGTTAATCGTTCAGAGCAGAAGATAGCCCATGCGCTCGCCCGCCTTGCGGGCGGGATCCTGGGCGGGGCGGATCAGCAGCGCGTCGGCCTCGGCCAGAAGCCAGAGCCGGGCCGAATCCTGATCCGGGAAGGGCTCGATCACCGGCATGGTTTCGCCGGGGGAAAGCCTTGCGCGCAGATAGTGCTGCCGGTCGCCCTCGGGCGCCAGATCGCGGCCCAGCACGGCTTGCAGCGGCTCCGGTCCCGGCGGCAGGCCCTGCATGGCGCGGATCAGCGGCTGCATGAAGAGTTTCGCGCAAACCACGGCAGAAACCGGATTTCCCGGCAGGCCCAGCATGGCGGCCGCACCGATGCGCCCGGCCATCAGCGGCTTTCCCGGGCGCATGGCCAGCTTGTAGAAGGCCCGCTCCATGCCCAGATCGGCCGCGACCTTGCCGATCAGGTCGTGGTCGCCGACCGAGGCGCCGCCGATGGTCACGATCAGATCGCAGCCCTCGGCCTGGGCGAAGCGATCGCGCAGGCTTGCCTCGGTGTCGCGGGCCAGCGGCAGGACGAGGGGCTCGGCGCCCGCCTCGCGGGCCAGCGCGGCGATGGCGATGTCGTTTGAGCTGATGATCTGGCCCGGCGCCGGGTCGGTGCCCGGAGGGACCAGCTCGTCGCCGCCGGCCAGCACGGCGACGCGCGGACGGCGCGCGACCGTCACCTGCGGCACGTTCATCGCCGCGAGCAGGGCCAGGTCGGCGGGGCGCAGCGGGCGCTGTGGCTGGAATCGGGAACCTTGCGCGAAATCATTGCCCTTGGGGCGGATATTCAGGTTGTTCCCAGCCTCGGCGATGGTGATGCGGTCGCTTTCGCGCGTGACCATCTCCTGCATGACCACGCGGTCGTAGCCTGCGGGCACCGGGGCGCCGGTGAAGATGCGGATGGCGCTGCCGGGGGGCGTCCCGCCCTGATAGGGCACCCCGGCCGCTGCCGTGCCGATTACCGCCAACGGGCCGGGCAGGTCGGCCGAGCGCAGGGCATAGCCGTCCATGGCCGAGGAGTCGAAGGGTGGTTGGGTCAGCCGCGCCAGGGCGGGCGCGATCATGGCGCGGCCGAGCGCATCCGTCAGCGCGACCTGTTCCGGCTCGGGTGCGTGGGCAAGGGCCAGGACGCGGGTGCGGGCTTCTTCGACGCTGATCATCGGTTCCCCCTCAGGGTGCGGCGTGGAACGTGCCGGATTTGCCGCCGGTCTTGGACAGCAGGCGGATGCCTTCGATCCGCATGTCCTTTTGCGCGGCCTTGAGCATGTCGTAGACGGTCAGGCAGGCGGTCGAGACGGCGGTCAGCGCCTCCATCTCGACCCCGGTCTTGCCGGCGGTCCTGACCGTGGCGGTGACGCGGATGCCGGGCAGGGCGGGGTCGGCCGCCAGATCGACCGAGACTCTGGTGATCGGCAGCGGATGGCAAAGCGGGATCAGGTCCGAGGTGCGCTTGGCGCCCATGATGCCCGCCAGTCGCGCCACGCCCATCACGTCGCCCTTGGCCGCGCCGCCTTGTGCCAGCGCCAGCGTCTCGGGCGCCATGATCACCACGCCTTCGGCCACCGCCTCGCGTGCGGTCTCGGGCTTGTCCGAGACGTCCACCATATGGGCCTGGCCCTGGGCGTCGAAATGCGTCAGGCTCATGCCGCGAGGCCCAGGATGCTGCGGGTGGCGCCGGTCACGTCCTGCTGGCGCATCAGGCTTTCGCCGATCAGGAAGCGCCTGACCCCCGCCTCGGCCATGCGGTTCAGGTCGGAAGGCGTGAACAGCCCGCTCTCGCAGACCAGATCGCGCTCGGCCGGCACATGCGGCGCCAGCTCCAGCGTGGTGTCCAGGCTGACCTCGAAGGTCTTGAGATTGCGGTTGTTCACCCCGATCAGCGGCGATTTCAGCCGCAAGGCGCGGTCCAGCTCCTCGCGGTCGTGAACCTCGACCAGCGCATCCATGCCCCAATGCAGGGCCGCGTCCTCCAGCTCGGCGGCAAGCGTGTCATCGACCGAGGCCATGATGATCAGGATGCAATCGGCGCTCCAGGCGCGGGCCTCGGCCACCTGATACGGATCGTAGAGGAAATCCTTGCGCAGCGCCGGCAGGTCGCAGGCATCGCGCGCGGCGGTCAGGAATTCCGGCGCGCCCTGAAAGCTGGGGCCGTCGGTCAGCACCGAAAGGCAGGCGGCGCCACCCGCCTGATAGGCGCGGGCCAGTGCCGGCGGGTCGAAATCCGGGCGGATCAACCCTTTGGAGGGGCTGGCCTTCTTGATCTCGGCGATCAGCGCATGGCCCTGCGCGGCCTTGTCGGTCAGCGCGGCGGCAAAGCCGCGGGGGGGCGAGGCTTCGCGGGCCGCAGCCTCGATGCCGGCCAGCGGCCGGGCGGCCTTGGCGGCGGCGATTTCCTGAAGCTTGTAGGCCTTGATGCGGTCGAGAATATCCATGGCTCAGCTTTACTCCGCGGCGGCGGTTTCGGAAAGGGCCCAGTCGATCGGCGGCTCGCCCCGTGCCTTCAGCCAGTCGTTCACCCGGCCGAAGGGGCGCGAACCGAAGAAGCCGCGCCGCGCCGACAGGGGCGAGGGATGCGCGCTTTCGATCACCAGGTCCTGTGGACGCGGCAGGCCTGCCAGCGCCTTTTGCGCGTGGCTGCCCCAGAGGATGAAGGCCAGCGGGCGCTCGGCCTGCGCACGGGTGACGGCTTGGCGCGCCAGCTTTTCCCAGCCCCATTTCGCATGGGCGCCGGCCTGCCTGGGCAGCACGGAAAGCGAGGTGTTGAGCAGCAGAACCCCCTGCCGTGCCCAATGGCTCAGGTCGCCGTTCGGGGGGGCGGCACCGATATCCTCGCGCATTTCGGCATAGATGTTTCGCAGCGAGCGCGGCAGGGCGGTTTCCGGCGTGACCGAAAAGGCCAGCCCGTTGGCATGGCCGGGCGTGGGATAGGGGTCCTGGCCCAGGATCACCACCCGGACCTTTTCCGGCGGGGTCAGCTCCAGCGCGGCAAAGACGCGGCCCGGGCCGGGCAGCCAGTCGCGGTCGCGCAGCCGGGCGGCGATGGCCGGCCAGTCCTGCTGAAAGAACGGCAGATCGGCCCAGGCGTGCGGGACAGGGATGCCCTCAGCCATTGGGGTCCGCCGGCGCGCCGACCTGGGCGGCCAGCGCGGCAAGCTTGGCCCTGGCCTTGCCGCTGTCGATGGAGGCGCGGGCGATCTCGGCGCCTTCGCGCAGGTCGGCCGCCTGGCCCGCGATCAGCAGCGCGGCAGCGGCGTTCAGCACCACCGCGTCGCGATAGGCCCCCTGCGCGCCGTCCAGCAGCGCCCGCAGCGCCGCGGCGTTCTGGGCCGGATCGCCGCCCAGGATCGCCTCGAACGGATGGACGGGCAGGCCGGCATCCTCGGGCGAGATCTGGAACTCGGTGATCTCGCCGTCCTTGAGCTGTGCCACCCAGGTCGGCTCGGCGATCGAGATCTCGTCGGTGCCGTCGCCGCCATGCACCAGCCAGGCGCATTCCGAGCCCAGCTCGCGCAGCGTCTCGGCCATCGGGCGGTTCCAGACCCGGTCGAAGGTGCCGGTCAACTGCCGCTTGACCAGGCCGGGATTGGTCATCGGCCCCAGCAGGTTGAAGATGGTGCGGGTGCCCAGTTCCGCCCGCGCCGGGCCGACATGGCGCATGGCGGGATGATGCACCGGCGCCATCATGAAGCAGATGCCGGTCGTGGCCAGCGCGGCCTCCGCGATCTCGGGCGTGGACATTACGTTCAGCCCCAGATGGGTCAGCGCATCGGCCGAACCCGACTTGGAGGACAGGTTGCGGTTGCCGTGCTTGGCGACCGGCACGCCGGCGCCCGCGACCACGAAGGCCGTGGCGGTCGAGATGTTCAGCGTGCCCTTGCCGTCGCCGCCGGTGCCGACGATGTCCATCGCGCCCTCGGGGGCCTTGATGCGGTTCATCCGCGCGCGCATGGCGCGGGTGGCGGCGGCCATCTCCTCGACCGTCTCGCCGCGCACGCGCATCGCCATCAGCAGCCCGCCGATCTGGGCGGGGGTGGCCGCGCCCTCGAACAGCGCGCCGAAGGCGGCTTCGGCCTCGGTTCCGGTCAGCGGGCGGGTGGCGGCCAGGCCGATCAGCGGGCGGATGTCGGTGGTGGCGCTCATGCGGCGCGGTCCAGGTTCGAGCAGCGGCGCAGGAAGTTGCGGATCATGTCGTGGCCGTATTCCGAGGCGATGCTTTCAGGGTGGAACTGCACGCCCTCGACCGGCAGGGTCCGGTGCGCCAGCCCCATGATGGTGCCGTCCGCGGCGGTGGCGGTGACGCGCAGGCAGTCGGGCAGGCTTTCCGGCTCGACCGTCAGCGAATGATAGCGCGTCGCGGTCAGGGGCGAGGGCAGGTCGGCAAAGACCCCGGTGCCGTCATGACTGATCGCGTCGGTCTTGCCATGCACGATGCGGCTGGCGCGCACCACCTTGCCGCCGAACGCCTCGCCGATGGCCTGGTGGCCCAGGCAGACGCCGAAAAGCGGCAGGCCACGCTCGGCCGCCGCCCTGATCAGCGGCACGATGATACCGGCATGGGCGGGATCGCAGGGGCCGGGCGAGATCACGATGCCTTGCGCGCCCATCTCCAATGCCTCATCGACGCTCAGCGCATCGTTGCGGCGGACGACGACATCGGCCCCGGCCTCGCCCATGTAATGCACGAGGTTCCAGGTGAAGCTGTCGTAATTGTCGATGAGCAGGATCATGGTCTGGGCCTTCCGGCTGGGGCGCCTTGCATTGGGGGGTGAACCCTGGAAAATCTGCGGCTATAGATGGGCTAAAGCCCGGCGGTGGGTCAAGCCCGCGGGGCAAGAAAAACCGCGCGGGGCGCGTGCGGCCAGGGGGCGGGACGGTCGAGGCATGGCAAGGGGATTCGCGACAGGTCTGGTTCATGGCGCGCTGGTTTGCGGCGCGGCGCTGGTCGGGCTGTCGCTTGCGCTGCCGCAGCCGCCGCGTCCCCAGGCGCCCTCCGCCGAAGAAGGTCCGGCGGCCGAGACGCTGTCCATCCCGGCCGGATCGGAATTCGACCGCGCCAGCGACATGCAGCCCCAGGCGCCGGCATTGCTTTCCGCCGACGACCGGCGCCCGGCCGAAACGCCTATGGTGCAGCGCCCGGCCGACGAATCCGCGCCCGTGCAGGCCGATCCGGTCGGCCTGCGCCCCGAGGCCCCCGCCGATGGTCCGGCAGCGCCCGAGATCGCCTTGCCCGAGCCCGACCCGGTCGATCTGCCCGATCCCGCGACCGAGGCGCCGATCCCGGTGCCGCCGCCCGGCAAGGTGGTGGTGCCGGCGCTGGACCGCGCGCCCGAACGTGCCCCGTCCGCCCCCGACCTGCCGCCGCAGCCAGCCATCGCTATGCCCGAGACAGGGGCGGCAACCGAGGAGACCGCCAGCCCGGCTGTCACGTCCGAGCCTGCGCCGCAAGTCGAAGCCCTGCCCGAGACCGCCGTGCCAGCGGAAGCCCCGGCGATTGGCTCGGGGCAGGGCAGGGACGCGACCCCGCAGCCTGCCGCGGATTCGGCCCCCGACCTCTCCATGCCGCCCGATTTCGGCGCATTGCGCCTCAACGACTGAGACCCGTTCATGCTGCCGCTCAATCCCGCCCTTGCCGCGACCTTCCGCCCGCCGGTGATGGAGGCGCGGCGTTGGCTCGCCGGACTGTCCTTCCCGCCCGAGCGCCCGCTGATCAATCTCAGCCAGGCCGCGCCGGTCGAGCCGCCGCCCGAACCCCTGCGCCGCGCCATGGCCGAGGCGGCGCTGGAACGGCCCGACGCGCATCTCTACGGCCCCGTCCTTGGCCGCCCCGAACTGCGCGAGGCCGTGGCCGGCGAATGGTCGCGCGCCTATGCCGGCGCCATCCGCCCCGAAGAGGTCGCGATCACCCAGGGCTGCAACCAGGCATTCTGCGCCGCGATCCAGACGCTGGCCGCCGCGGGGGACGAGGTGATCCTGCCGACGCCCTGGTATTTCAATCACAAGATGTGGCTCGACATGCAGGGCATCCGCGCCGTGCCCCTGCGTTGCGGCCCGGACATGGTGCCGGACCCGGCCGAGGCCGAAAGGCTGATCACCGCCCGCACCAGCGCCATCGTGCTGGTCAGTCCGAACAACCCCTCAGGGGCGGAATATCCGGGCGAAACCTTGCGCGGCTTTTTCGACCTGGCGCGGTCGCGCGGGCTGGCGCTGATCCTGGACGAGACCTATCGCGACTTCGATGCGCGCGAGGGTGCGCCGCACGACCTGTTCGCCGATCCCGACTGGGGCGATGTGCTGATCCATCTCTACAGCTTCTCGAAAGCCTATCGCCTGACCGGGCATCGCGTGGGCGCGGTTATCGCCAGTCCGGCCCGCATGGTCGAGATCGAGAAGTTCCTCGATACCGTCGCGATCTGTGCCGGCCAGATCGGCCAGATCGGCGCGGCCTGGGGCATGGCGAACCTGCGCGACTGGCTGGCGGGCGAGCGGGCCGAGATCCTTGCCCGCCGGGCGGCCATGGCCGAGGGCATGGCGGCGCTGCCGGGCTGGCGCGTCAAGGGCTGCGGTGCCTATTTCGCCTGGGCCGAGCACCCGTTCGACATGCCCTCGTCCGAACTGGCGCAGCGCCTGCTGCGCGAGGCGGGGGTGCTGCTGCTGCCCGGCACCATGTTCATGCCCGAGGGCGACGCCGAGGGCGCGCGCCATGTCCGCATCGCCTTTGCCAATGCCGACCGGGACGGCATCGCCGCGCTGATGCGCCGGCTGGAGGCGTTCCGGCCCTGACCGGCCGACCGGATTGTGAACCGCGGGAGGGGCGGTGCGGCCTCGCGGCCCTTGCCGCCGGGCCTTCGGCACCCTAAAGACTTGCGCTGGCTGACAAGAACAATTTGGCGGGGCACGGCGACAAGATGCGGGGCAAGGGCAAATCGACCATCGTCTGGTTGCTGATGGGCATGCTGGTTCTGGGGCTTGGCGGCTTCGGCGTCACCAACTTCTCGGGCGGCACGGCGGATATCGGCAGCGTGGGCGGTGTCGAGATCTCGGCCCAGGACTATGCCCGCACCCTGCGCGCCGAGATGCAGGAGTTTTCCGCCCGCACCGGCCGGCAGATCAGCGCCGCCGAAGCCAAGACCATCGGCGTCGACCAGGCGGCGCTGGCGCGGCTTTACACCGCCGCCGCGCTCGAGGCCGAGGCGAACCGGCTGGGCGTCTCGGTCGGCGACCAGGCGGTGGCCGGACAGATCACCGGCATCGCCGCCTTTCGCGGGCTGAACGGCCAGTTCGACCGCGCCATCTATGCCGACGCGCTGCGCCGCGAGGGCATGCGCGAGGCCGAGTTCGAGCATGACCTGCGCATGGACATGGCCCGGCTGATCCTGCAGGACGCGGCGCTGGCCGGGGTCAGCGCGCCCCAGCCGGTGGTGGCGCAGACCCAGGGCTGGCTGCTGGAGACCCGCGACATCCATTGGCGCGAACTGAGCGCCGAAGACCTGCCCACGCCGGTCGCCACCCCGGACGAGACGACGCTGCAAGCCTGGCACAAGGCCAATGCCGACCGTTTCACTGCGCCCGAGATCCGCCAGATCACCTATGTCTGGCTGACCCCCGAGATGCTGGAGGGCGAGGTCGAGGTCGATGAGCAGGCGCTGCGCGATCTCTATCAGGACCGGATCGAGGAATTCCAGCAGCCCGAGCGCCGCATGGTCGAGCGCCTGGTCTTTCCGACCATGGCCGCCGCCGAGGAGGCCAAGGCGCGCATCGACAGCGGCGAGGTCACCTTCGAGCAACTCGCCGCCGAGCGCGGGCTGAGCCTGGCCGACATTGACCTGGGCGAGGTCGCCCGGGCCGATCTGGGCTCCGCCGGCGAGGCAGTCTTTGCGCTGGAGGAGCCCGGCGTCGCCGGCCCGGCCAGTTCCGACCTGGGGCCGGCGCTGTTCTCGATGAATGCGATCCTTGAGCCTCTGGACATTCCCTTCGAGCAGGCCCGGGACGACCTGCGGCTCGAGGCCGCGGTCGATCGCGCCCGCCGCCAGATCGAGGAACGCGCGGGCGAATTCGCCGACCTGCTGGCCGGCGGCGCCGCCCTGGAGGACATGGCGCAGGACACGCCGATGAAACTGGGCCGGATCGACTGGAGCCAGGGCGCCGAGGCCGATCCGAACGGCATCGACGCCTATCCCGAATTCCGCGAGCGCGCGGCGCAGCTGACCGAAAAGGACTTTCCCGAGCTGTTCGAGACCGAGGATGGCGGCGTCTTCGCGATGCGGCTGGACAAGATTGAGCCGCCGGCGCTGATCCCCTTCGAGGACGTGCGCGACCGCGTGGCGGAAGACTGGTCGCGCAACGAGGGACATCGCCTGCTGCTTGCTCTGGCCGAGGAATTGCGCGTGCAGGCCGAGGCGGCCGCCGAGCCCGAGATCGAGCCGGCCCCGGCGGCGGCGACCGCGCCGGCCTCCCAGGCCCTCGGCGCGGCCGCGACCGGCGCTGCAAACGCGACCGCCGGCAACGCGCCGGCAACGGCCCGGCCCGCCCCCGATCCGGGCACGCCCGCCACCAACCTGCACCGGGGCGGCTTCATCAACGGCGTGCCGCAGGATGTGGTGGGCCAGGCATTCGAGATCGCCGAGGAAGGCGCGACCGAGGTGGTCGATGCCGAGAACCGGGTCTTCCTGATCACCCTGGACAAGATCCATCCCGCCGATACCGCGGGCGACGAGGCCGCGCAGATCCGCGACGGCATCTCGGCCCGGCTGGCGGATTCGCTGCGCCAGGACGTTTTCGACTATTTCGCACGCGCCCTTCAGGTGCAGGGCGGCGTGACGCTGAACCAGACCGCCGTGGATGCGGTGAACGCACAGGTTCAGTAATGGACATCACCCCCGATTTCGCCGAATTCGAACGCGGCTGGGCCAAGGGGCGCAACCAGCTTCTGACCATCCGGCTGGCGGCCGATCTGGACACGCCGGTCAGCCTGATGCTGAAGCTGGCCGAGGCGGCGCCGAATTCCTTCATGCTGGAAAGCGTCACCGGCGGCGAGATCCGCGGCCGCTATTCCTTCATCGGCATGAAGCCCGACCTGATCTGGGAATGCCGCGGCGACAGGGCGCGCATCAACCGCAACGCCCGCTATTCGGACGAATTCGCGGGTGACGACCGCCCGGCATTGGACAGCCTGCGCGCGCTGATCGCGGAAAGCCGCATCGACATGCCCGACGGCGTGCCGGCGGGTGCCGCCGGCCTTTTCGGCTATCTCGGCTATGACATGATCCGGCTGGTCGAGCGGCTGCCCGACGTGAACCCCGATCCGCTGGGGCTGCCGGATGCGATGATGATGCGGCCCTCGGTCGTCGCCGTGCTGGACGGCGTCAAGGGCGAGGTGGCTCTCTGCGCGCCCGCCTGGCATGATGCGGACACGCCGGCCCGCGCCGCCTATGCCCAGGCCGCCGAGCGGGTGATGGAGGCGTTGCGTGCGCTGGACCGCCAGCCCAGCGAGCCGCGCGCCCTGGGCCACGACCTGAAGATCGGCGAGCTGCGCTCGAACTTCTCGAAACCGGCCTATCTGGCGGCGGTCGAGAAGGCCAAGGACTATATCCGCGCCGGCGACATCTTCCAGGTTGTGCCCTCGCAACGCTGGGCGATGGATTTTCCGCTGCCGCCCTTCGCGCTTTACCGCGCGCTGCGGCGCACCAACCCCTCGCCCTTCATGTTCTTCCTGAACTTCGGCGGCTTCCAGATCGTCGGCGCCTCGCCCGAGATCCTGGTGCGGCTGCGCGAAGGCGAGGTGACGATCCGTCCGATCGCCGGCACCCGCCCGCGCGGCGCCACGCCCGAGGAGGACCGTGCGCTGGAGGCCGACCTGCTGGCCGACCAGAAGGAGCTGGCCGAGCACCTGATGCTGCTGGACCTGGGCCGCAACGACGTCGGCCGGGTGGCGCGCATCGGCACGGTCCACCCGACCGAACAGTTCACCATCGAGCGCTACAGCCATGTGATGCATATCGTCTCGAACGTGGTGGGCGAGCTCAACGAAGGCGAGGATGCGCTGTCGGCGCTGCTGGCAGGGATGCCGGCGGGCACGGTCTCGGGTGCGCCCAAGGTCCGCGCGATGGAGATCATCGACGAACTGGAGCCGGAAAAGCGCGGCGTCTATGCCGGCGGTGTCGGCTATTTCGCCGCGAATGGCGAGATGGACATGTGCATCGCCCTGCGCACCGGGGTGATCAAGGACGGCGCGCTCTATATCCAGGCCGGCGGCGGCGTGGTCTATGACAGCGATCCCGAGGCCGAATTCATGGAAACGGTGAACAAGAGCCGCGCGCTGCGCCGCGCAGCCGAAGAAGCGGCGCGATTCGTGCGGGGGAACGGCTAGGCGGCGGGCCTGGCCATTGGCCGGGCAGGGTGGACGGTCGCTGCGGCTGCAAGGAACCTTTGGCAAGGGCGGAGGTCGCCCGGACATCGCCGGCGCCTTGCTCCGTTTCCGAAAGCCGATGGCGGCCGCATGCCATGACCGATTCGACCACATGCATCCGTATCGCCGATCAAGAAGATCTTGACTGGCTGGTCGAACAACACGGTGCGGTCTATTCGGCCGAGTTCGGCTTCGACAGCGGGTTCAGGGACGCCATAGCCGGGAAACTCGCGGCATTCGTCAGGAACAGGACCGATTTCAGCCGGATCTGGATCGGAGAGGTCGACCGGGGCCCGGTGGCGACGATCGCAATTTCCGAGCGTCCTGGCAATTCGGCGTTCCTGAACTTTGTGCTGGTTCTGCCCGCTTGCCGCGGCAAGGGCATTGCTCGTGCGATGATGGAAACGGCGCTCAGGCACGCCCGCAATCATGGCATGGCCGAACTGCGCCTGGAAACCTATAGCTGCCTTGAGGATGCAAGAAGGCTCTATTCGCGGCTCGGGTTTCGCCTGACCGAGGTAACGCCCGGAATCTCGCTTTATGGCCAGACATTTGACCGCGAGTTCTGGACCCTCAAGCTCTGAAACCCGTTGGCAGGGAGGGGCGATGGGCCGCCCACGTTCTCCCGTCCTGCCGTCCTGACCAGACCTCCGGCAAACCCGCCTTACTCCGCCACCCGCACCGCCGCGCTTTCCGGCCAATGCGCAAAGGGCAGCACGCGCCCGTTACGGCGGCTTTCGGCGACCCGGTCCAGGTCGACCTCGGCCTTGACCCAGCCGGGGACGTCCATCAGCCCTTCGGCCAGAACGCCGCTTTCCGGCCATAGCCCGTCCGGGGGTGCATAGATCGCCGCCGCGCCGCGATTCTCGTCGATGGCCGGGCACCATGCCGCATCGCCCACCGTCGGCGCCTGCACGACGACGCACTGGCTCTCCAGCGCCCGGGCCATGGCGCCGATGCGGACCCGGTTGAACCCCGCCACCGTGTCGGTGCAGGAGGGGGCCAGGACGATCTCGACGCCCGCCTCGGCCAGCACCCGGCCGAGCAGCGGAAACTCGCTGTCATAGCAGATCAGCACGCCCAGGCGCCCAAGGGCGGTGTCGAAGACCCGCAGGCCGGGCGCGCCGATCACGTCCCAGTCCTCGCGCTCGAACCGGGTCATGACCTGTTTGTCCTGATGGCCGATCCGCCCCTCGGGTCCGAACAGCACCGCGCGGTTGACCGGGCGCGGCCCGTCGAAATGCGGTCCCGAGGCGGCAAGGATATGCAGCCCGTGCCGTGCCGCCAGATCGGCATGCAGCGCATCGCGCGCCGCCTCGTGCCGGGCGACCTCGTGCAGCGATGCCTCCAGATCGCCCGCGACTGCGCGCCCGCCCAGCGAGGCCAGCTCCATCGCGCCATATTCGGGAAAGACCAGCAGGTCGCAATCGGCGGCTTCCTCGACCCAGGCGGTGATCTTGGCGCGATAGGCGTCCAGATCCGCCAGCCAGTCGAAGGGATAGGCCGCAGCGGCGAGTTTCACGATCCGGCTCACAGGGTTTTCATCCAGAATTGCAGTGGCTTGCGGGTTGTTTCGGCCTCGCCCATGTCCTTCCAGTCGAAGCTGGCGATCACGCCGGGCAGGGGCGCATAGCCGCGCTTGCGCCAGAATCCGTCCAGCGGGCGATAGCCTGCGGGCCGCAGCGGGTGGTCCGAGGGGCGGATCACGCTGCAAAAGGCGCCGTAGCGGCGGCCAAGCGCGCGGCCCTGCGCCTCGCGCCCGTCGAAGAAGGCGTGGCCCAGCCCCTGGCCGCGATACTCGGGCAAGAGCACCGATTCGGCGCAATAGAAGATCTGGTCCAGCCGCTCGGGCCGGTTGGCGAAGGCGGCGGCGAAATCGCCCGCGTGATCCTCCATCGGTGCGCCGGTCGCGGCACCGATCATGCGGCTGCCGTCCCAGGCCGCGACCACCACCGCACCGGGGGATTGATAGGCCCGCAGATAGTCGCGCTCGTAATCCAGGTCGCCGTCATAGAGATAGGGCCAGTCGCGGAATACCGCGATGCGCAGCCGCGCCAGATCGTCCAGCACGGCCGCCACGGCATCCCCGGTCAGGCAGGCGGTGCGGATCACGCCGAGACCTGCCGCATCCATTCGGCAAGGTTGTAATAGGTCGTCACCCGCGCGATCTTGCCGTCCCGGATGGCGAAAAAGGCGCCGGCGGGCAGGACGTAGGTCTGGCCCCTGGCTTCGGGCAGGCCCTCGTCGTTCGCCAGATAGGTGCCATTGACCACGAATTCCGCCGCCGCCCGGTCGCCCGCCTCGTTGGCGAAGATCACCATGTCGGTCAGGTTTTCGTGATAGCTGCGGGTCATGTGGGCGTTGAACTCGGCGAATGCCGCCTTGCCGCGCCGGACGCCACCCTCGTTGACATGATGCTCGACCTCGTCATGCAGGTAGCCCAGCATCTCGTCGGTGCGACCGGCATTGAAGGCGTCGTAATAGGCGGCGATCAGGGCCTTGGTATCCATCGAAAACTCCTTGGTTTCGCCTCGTCTAGCGCGGCCGGCCGCCCCCGTCACGTCGGTCTTTTTGGTGATGGGTGTGGCTGTTTGTGCCCCTTGGTTCTCATTCGTCCTGCGTGTCTGGGGGGACCCTGAGGATTTCCTCGTGCATTCTGATGGCCTCCTCGAGGTCGGTGCACAGGGTGAGGCGGCCGTGGTGCAGGACGGCGCCCATGGTGCACATCCTGCGGATCATCGGCATGGAATGGCTGACCACGATGGCGGAGGAGCGGGCCATGCGCTCGGCAAAGACGCGCTGCGACTTGGCGCGGA
>NZ_JASSPE010000004.1:0-93905 GCF_030234105.1 Paracoccus sp. SSJ
TGATGCGCAAGATCGGCCTGTCGCCGATCTACCAGGCACCGAGGACCAGCGAGCCGCATCCGCAGCACCGCATCTATCCCTACCTGCTACGGAATCTGGCGATCGAGCGACCAGATCAGGTATGGTGCAGGCTCGCGGCAAGGGCCCGGCGGCAGCCGAGGACTTTGCCGCGGCGGCCGAGCTGGTGGACGGGTTCATCGAGGCGGCGGAGGCGCAAGAGATGCACGTCACCACGGGGATGGGGAAGGAAGCGATCCGGGCGTTGTCGATCTACGGCAAGCAGGTCGGCCACCCGGCGCAGCTGAACATGGGCGACGCCCTGTCCTACGCCTGCGCCAAAGCCTACCGTTTGCCCTTGCTTTACAAGGGCGGGGATTTTTCGGAAACCGATATGGCGTGAGGGATCAGCCATGAAGCTCTACGTTGCGACGTTCTGGACGGGCCATGCCTGGGCCGATCTGCACGATGATCCGCGGCCGTTCCGCGCCGCCTCGGTCGCGGCCGATTCCGCATTACTGGCGGGGAAGAGAACGACCAGGCTGCGGCCGGTTGAAGTTAAAGCGGCCCCCGAAGGGGCCGCATTGGTCAGAGACCGAAAAGCTTGATGATGAAGGCTGTCAGGCCAGCGATGGCGCCGACGAGGCCGGTGGCGACGGCCAGCGGATACCAGCGGGCCTCGGCATTGATCTTCGAGGTTTCCGCGATCAGCTTGGCGATCTCGGCCCGCATCTTATCATCGGCAAGGGACTGTTCGGCGGTGGTCATGTCGGCGTCGCTCATTGGATGCTCCTTGTGAAATGTAAGCGATGAGACCGAAGATTGCGAGGCTCTAGCCGCCCCGAACGGTCGCAGGCATGCGAACACGCTGAGTCAGGGACGGCCCGGCACGGGCCGCTTGCAAGGCCGCGCTCGCGCGGCCGCCGTCCTTGACCAGTGTGGTAGAATGACAAGATCCGTGTGGTGGTGGATAGGTCCGGCCCCGGCCGGCGCCTGACGCTGGCCGGGTTAGCAGCCGGACGCGACCGATGGCGCGACGGTTCTGCCGCGCAGCGGGCCCGGCGCGGCCTTAGCGCCGCGCCGTTGCCGGCGTTCTGGCTTGCCAGGGCGACGGCGCCGGCGAACACCAGGAACAGGGCAAAGAAAGAGCCGCCCCGAGGGGGCGGCCACGCTGCGCCTGGTCTGATGATCCTGCGTGGATCCTCCCGAAACTATCTGCCGCTTCTCAAGGTCCAGAATGGACGTCAGCTTTTGGGTCGATCATCGCGCCGTGCGCTTGCAGCTTTATACACCTCGCTTCGTTCGCGACGACCAACTGCGACCACTGTGACGGTAATTTCTGCATCCTCTACGCGATAGACGAGTCGGTAGCCGGCGCTGCGGAGCTTGATCTTGTAATGATCTTCCAGACCATGCAGCGCATCAGCAGGAACACGGGGCTGCTCCAGACGTTCGGCCAGCTTCTTCCGAAACTGCTCCCGAAGCGTGGCACCGAGCTTTTTCCACTCCTTCAGTGCGGATGGCAGGAACTTAAGCTCAAAGGTCATCGAGGCCCACGCTGATCGGCGTTTCATCCGCCCGGGCCTTAATGACATCGACAAGCGCCAGGTCGTCCAGCCGCTCCATCATCGCCTCGTAAACATCGGCCGGGACCATATAAGCCATGACGCGATTGTGGTTCAGCACGGCGACGGCCTCGCCTTGCGCCTGATCCATGATTGCGGTCGGGCTTTTCTTCAGATCAGAGACACTGACCGCAATCTGGGCTTCAACACGTTGCATATTCAATCTCCACAAGGTCATTCATTGAGCGATGAGCAGGCTGACCGAGGCAGCGATCAAGGACAGCAAGACCACCCCTGTTTGCCATCTCGGCAATTCGGCGAGCAAATCGTCCGGAAGCCAGCTATCCGGAGCGAAGCGCACCAGCATTTCCAGTGCGATCTGGGCGAGGACGCCCACGATCAACGCCGCATTCGCCGCTGACCCCAGGACCGTGTCAAACCTCCAGCCGTCTGTATACGTCAGGCGAAGGATGGCGAATGCTCCCAGAGCAAACAGCGCGAGCTTTGCTAGCGCACCTTTTTCAGAATCCGTCATATCAAGCCTCTTTTCATGCTAAAATTGATACCATATTTCGAACCAAATGCAACACGGCAATGCCCTGCTTCTGGCCATGCAGCGGGCCCGGCGCGGCCTTAGCGCCGCGCCGTCGCCGGCGTTCTGGCTTGCCAGGGCGACGCCGCCGGCGAACACTAGGAACAGGGCAAAGAAAAGAGCCGCCCCAAGGGGGCGGCCAGTCATCCTCACCACAAGGATATTTCAGAGCGTGTTGCGGCGCTCGATGCGATCGAGCCGGGCAAGCTGATTATTCACGTCCATCAAGGCGCGGGTCGTCCAGTCCCCGACGCGATTGCCTCGGCCCGGCCGCCCGAAGCGGTTAGGGTGTCCATCAAGCATGAGCTGGCGCAGGGATAGCAGGACAGCCCTATCCAGCTCGACCGCGACCAGTTGGCCGGGAAACCGCTGCACATGGCGGGTGCAGGCGTCGTAGTGCTGCCGGCTGCACCGCAACGTGCGTTCCAGCTTCCACGCAAGGGCGATCCACTCGGGCAGGGTCCAGTCAAGGCGTCTCCATGGTTGTGCAGGCATGTTCAATCTCTGGCTCGCCCTCGGGGATCGACCTGCCAGCCAGACGCAATGCGAATGATCGAGGCGTCCGGGCCGTGCTGGTCGATGAAAACCCGGTCGGCCTCGATGCCGCGCGCGCGGTGCAGATCGGCCGCGCGGTGGCCGCTCGGCCGGCGGCACCAGGTGCCGGCGGCCGCGCCACAGGCCGGGCAGGCAACGGCAAGGACAGGGTGTCGGAAGGCGGTGAAATCGGCCATGTCTTACGTCCTTTCCTGATGCTCTTGCATCCGGTGCCCGTGCTTGTTGCGCGGCACCTGGTCGAAGGGGATTGTGTCCAGCGTGAAGCACCCGACAGAATAGCCGTGCAGGAAATCCAGCAGATATGTCGGGTCGGCGGGGTAGGGCGCGCGGTTCCATGCGGCCAGCAGGACCGCGCGCTCCTTGTCGGTCAGGGCGGCAAGCCTGCGCCGGGCCTCGCGCCAGCGGGCGGCGCGGGCATCACGGGTTCGCTGCTGGCTTTCCGCCCACCGGATGGCACGGTCCTGCATAACCTCATCCTCGCCGGGCTGTTCCTCCGCGATCTGTTCGGCGAAGAGGGGCAGGGCATCGCGTTCGAGACGCTGCTTGCGGCGCAGTGCAGCGCGCTTGCGGCTGCTATCGGTGAAGGGATGGCGGGGATACCTGATAAAGCGCATGTTTCTCACCCTCGATGAGCGGGGCGCTTGCGCGCCCCGCGCCTCGGTCACTCCATACCTTCGGGCCGCCAAGCGTCGATCCGCGCGGCCTGCGCCTCGGTGACGCCATGGGCCTTGCGGGTGGCATCGTCACTGAACAGGGTTTCCAGCTTCGCGGCCTTCTCGGCCTTTTTCAGCTTGGCGAAGGTTGTTGCGGTCGGGTGATCTTCCGGCAGGTCCAGCAGGTCGCGCCAGAGTTCGTTCAGGTAAGGCCCGCCGACGCGGCTGAAGAAATTGGCGGCGGTCGGGGTCCAGACTTCGCGGATTTGCGGGGCTATGGCCTTGTCGATCAGGGCGGAAAGCTGCTCGTCGCCGCCCCGAAACAGGGCGGCAAGGCAACGGATCAACTCGCCGCGCGTGTGATCCTGCCCCTTCTGACGGAAGGTCCGGAAGGACTTGGCCAGGTCCTTGCCATACATCTCGCGCGGCTCCTTACCCGCCAGCCGCTCGTCGAGGTCATAGCCTTCCGCCTCGGTGGTCGGCCAGTTCGGCACGGCCTCGGCGGCAAGCCCGAACGGCTTGCGCCATTGCAGGCTGTGGCTCAACTGATAGGCCAGCAGGTCCAGCAGCAGGTCAGGATCGCGCAGGATGGCATGTTGCCGCGCACCCATGGCAACGCGGCCGAGGTCGTCGCGCAGCGCGTTGCTGATGGGCGATTTCGGGGTGTCGCTGCCGCTCTCGTTATGAACCGATGGGCGCAGGAATCCGGCCTCGATGGCGGCGGCGCGGTCCTCGCGCGTCACCAGCCCTTCGAGGGTTTTCAGTGTGCCGCTCTGGTCCACATAGAACAGGACGCCCGACACGGCCTTTTGCTCGTCGGTGAAACCGCCGTCCAGAATGGCTTGCAGCGCGGCCAGTTCTGCCTCGCCCTCGTCATCGAGGACGTCGCCGTTCGCCAGTTCGGCCAGTTCATCATAACGCTCGGCCTCGGCTTCGGACAGTTCGCCTTCCTGCGCATAGATGCGATCCAGCTTGCGTTGCTCGATCTCGTAATAGCCGACATAGCTGTCCCGGATCGGCTCGGCCCATTTCCAGCCATCGGCAATGATGGTGCCGGCGTGAGCTTCCAGCTTGGCCGTGAACAGTTCGTGCAGCAGGGCCTCGTCCTCGAAATAGGACTGGTCGGCAAAGAGGTCGGTGGTGACGCGCCCGCCCTCGGCCTCATAGGCTTCATCGACCGCGGCAAGGCCGAGCTGACCCTGGCGGCCGAGGGCAGGCTGCATCCCGATGCCGCGCCGGGCGGGCATTTCGTGCTGCCGACGCTGTTTTCCGAGGTCGATCCCGGCCATGCGCTGGCCCAGCAGGAGATCTTCGGCCCCGTGCAGGTGCTGATCCCCTTCCAGGACGAGGCCGAGGCGGTCCGCATCGCCAACGGTACCGAATACGGGCTGGTCGCCGGCATCTGGACCCGCGACGGCGCGCGCCAGCTGCGGCTGGCGCGCAAGATCCGCAGCGGCCAAGTCTTCGTGAACAATTACGGCGCCGGCGGCGGCATCGAGCTGCCCTTCGGCGGGGTCGGCAAATCCGGCCATGGCCGCGAGAAGGGTTTCGAGGCGCTCTACGGCTTCACCCGCCTCAAGACCGTGACCGTCGCGCATGGCTGACCCCCCGCCGGGCGGCGGCGATCAGCGCGACCAGCTGCCGCGATGCGGCTCGGGCCGGATCTCGACCAGCGGCAGGCCGGCATCCGCCCAGGCATCGACCCCGCCGGGGAACCAGCCCAGGTTGACATAGCCGCGCCCGGCGATGCGCCTGGCGGCGTTCCAGCTGAGCCAGCAATCCGACTTGCAGAACAGGATCAGCCCCGCCTTGCGGTCGCCGCCGGTGATCCGCTCCAGGCTCGCATCCAGATAATCGCTCTGCCATGGCTCCAGCCGGCCCCAGCCGACCACCGGCAGCCAACGCGCGCCGGGGATCGAGCGGTGCCGCTCGGGCAGGATCCATGTGCCGTCGGCGCCGATCCCGAAAACCCGGGCGCCCATCACGTCGACCGGGATCCAGCCCTGGCCGATCAGCGCCCGCACCTGCGCAAGGTCGAGCGTCCTCGCCCCCGGCACCGCTTCGGGAACCGGGGCGCGATAGCCGTCCAGGCGATAGCCGCTTTCGTCGAACAGCACTGGCTGCTCGGCCGCGACGGCCAAGGGGAAAACCCCCGCCAGAAGCAGGAGAAATGCCCCGATTCCGGGGCGGGACCGCAGGCTCCGGGCCCTGCGGAGGGTGCGCAATACGACCATGGCACAATTTACCCTTTCTCGATCTCAAGGAAATTTGACCAGGACGCAACGCACAACGGATACGCGCGAAGGACTTTGGAACATGACCCGCAGGATAAGCAAGACCTTTCCTCTTGCCGTCTCACTCGCTCTCTGGGCATCGATGGCGCTTGGCCATGGCGACACCGCCCCGCAGGCGGTCGACACCGCCGGCCTGCCCGAACTTCCGGCCGAGATGGCCAGCGAAAACCCCTGGCGCGAGGCGGACGGCGCGGTGCTGTTCAAGGCCGTCGAGATCGGTGCCAAGGGCTTCAACAGCAATTGCGCGCGCTGCCACGGGCTCGAGGCGATCTCGGGCGGGCTGGCGCCGGACCTGCGCTTCCTCGAGGCCAGCGCCTTCGGCGACGAATGGTATCTGGACCGCATCCTGCACGGCTATGAGCAGAACGGCGCGGTGAAGATGCCGCCCTTCGAGGGCATCCTGAACCAGCAGGCGATCTGGGCGATCCGCACCTATATCGAGACCCGCCCCGATGCCGACGCGCTGGCGGAGAAAAGCACCGAGATCGCGGCGCTTTACGACAAGGTCAAGGCGCTGCCGCTCGATGCCGGGGCCGATCAGGCCCAGGCGCTGGCCGCCGAGCTGGAAAGCGCCGGCAGCGGCTTCGAGGCGCTTTCGGGCGCGCCGCGCGCCGTGACCGTGCTGGACCAGGCGGCGCACATGCTGCGCAGCGGCGCCTCGCATGCGCCGGCGGCCGCCGAGCTGATCCGTGGCGTGCTGAGGAACTAGGGCCATGGCGCTGCTGACGGACAGGTTGCCCGGCGCCGCCTCGCCCCCGCTGCTGACCGGCAGGACCGGGCCGGCCGCCGTGGGGGGCGATGCGTTCGACAGCGGCATGTGGCCGTCGCACCGGCAGGAATTCCTGGGCGACCCCGCGGCCTGGCGCAACGATCCGGCCGTCGCCGTCCTGGCGCCGCGCGCGGCCGAGGATTCCCGCCATGTGCCCTTCCTGATCGACGCCACCGCCGTCGCGCAGCCGATCCGGCGCATCGTCGTCACCATCGACTACAGCCCCTTTCCCAAGGCCATCGTCTTTCGCCCCGGCCGCGCCCTGCCCCTGCTGGGCTTCGGCGTGAAATACGAGGTCGGCGGCGCCCTGCGCGCCTCGGCCGAGACCGGGGCCGAGACGGGGGCGGGCGAATGGCTGGTCGGCGCGGCCTATGTCAGCGCGCTTGGCGGCGGATGCAGCGCGCCCGCCGCTGCGCACCACCGACCCGACTGGCAGCAGGGCTTCGGCGAATTGCGCGCCCGGCTCTGGGCCGAAACCGGGCGACTGCGGCTACGGCTGCGCCATCCGCAGGACACCGGCCTGGCGGACGGCATCCCGGCGCATCACCTGACCGAACTGGCTCTGCTCGACGCCGCCGGGGCCGAGATCGCCGCGCTGGAGCTGCACGAGCCGCTGGAGGAGAACCCGGCGCTGACTTTCCTGCTGCCGCCCGACCTGGCGCGCGGGCCGGTCGCGATCCGGGCGCGCGACAACCTGGGCTATGCCTTCGCGGGCCGGGTGGAGGACGCGCCATGAGCCTTTCCCGCCGGGCGCTGCTGGCCGGGGCCGCCGTCCTGACGCTGCCCTTGCCCATCTTCGCGCAGCCGCGCAGATATGGCCTGCAGCCAGTCGAAGTTGCAGACGGAATATGGATGATCGAGGGCCGGCGCGAGGTCTTCACCCGCGAGAACGGCGGCGACATCGTCAACGTGGCGCTGCTGGCGACCGATCAGGGCGCGCTGGTCGTCGACAGCGGCTCGACCGCCGCCATGGGGGCCGAGATCCGCGCCTTTGCCGACCAGCGGCTGGGCGGGCTCGTCGCGACGATCAACACCCACCATCACCCGGACCACTGGTTTGGCAACGCGCCGCTGGCCGACCGGCCGGTTCTGGCGCTGGCGGCGACATCCGCGACCTGCCGCGAATATGCCCAGGATTATGCCGAGACGCTGTATTCGATCCTCGGCAGCTGGATCTCGGGGACCCGGACCATGCCCGCGACCGGCGAGGTCGAGGCCGGCCCGCGCGCCATCGGCGGCCGGACCCTGCGGATGATCCCGCTGGCCGGCCACACCGCCGCCGATTTGGCCATCCTCGATGAGGCGACCGGCGTGCTGGTCGCCGGGGATCTGGTGTTCCTGGACCGCGCGACCAGCCTGCCAGACGCGGATTTCGCGACCTGGCTGGCGGCGCTGGACCGGCTGGAAGGGCTCGGCCCCGCCGGGGTGGTGCCGGGGCATGGCCGCTTCCACCGCGCGGGCGAAGGCATCGCGCAGACCCGCGCCTATCTGCGGGCGACGCGCGACCGGCTGGCGATGGCCGCCGATCTGGGGCTGACGCCAATCGAGGCGATGGCCGCTGGCCCCGTCCCCGAATTCGCCGGGCTGGGCGCCAATCCCGAGGAATACCTGCGCTCGGTCGTCCGCCGCTTCGGCGACCATGAAACCCTGGCGCTGCCGGTCGTCGGCGGCGCCTGAAGCAAGGACCGACAAGGCATCAGACGCGGGCAACCCGTCGTTCATGTATATGGAGGAGACTGCATGAATCGCTTTCTGAAACTGACCTCGGCCAGTGTTCTGGCCCTCGCCTGCGTCGCGGCGATGGCCCATGCCGAGACCAGCCCCGTCACCTGGGAGGACATCCTGAACGACGCCGAGACCACCGACGACGTGCTGATGTATGGGCTGGGGGTGGGTGCGCAGCGCTATTCCGCGCTCGACCAGATCAATGCCGAGACGGTCAAGCACCTGCGCCCGGCCTGGTCGTTTTCCTTTGGCGACGAAAAGCAGCGCGGCCAGGAAACCCAGGCGCTGGTGCATGACGGGGTGATCTACGTCACCGGGTCCTATTCCCGGATGTGGGCGCTGGACGCCAGGACCGGCAAGCGGCTGTGGAAGTTCGAGGCCCGCCTGCCCGAGGACATCCGCCCCTGCTGCGACGTGGTGAACCGCGGCGCGGCGATCTATGGCGACAAGGTCTTTTTCGGCACGCTGGACGCCAGCATCTATGCGCTGAACAAGGACACCGGCAAGGTCGTCTGGCGCAAGAAGTTCGAGGACCACAAGATCGGCTACACGATGACCGGCGCGCCGACCATCGTGAAGGACAAGGAGACCGGCCGCGTCATGCTGATCCACGGCAGCTCGGGCGACGAGTTCGGCGTGGTCGGCAAGCTCTATGCCCGCGATGTCGAAACCGGCGAGGAGATCTGGATGCGGCCCTTTGTCGAGGGGCACAAGGGCACGCTGGCTGGCGCGGAGGGCACCGTCACCGGCGATCCAGCCGCGCCGAGCTGGCCGAACAATCCCGACGGCAGCAAGGTCGAGGCCTGGAGCCACGGCGGCGGCGCGCCCTGGCAATCGGCCAGCTACGACCCCGAGACCAACACCATCGTCGTCGGCGCCGGCAACCCCGCCCCCTGGAACACCTGGGCGCGCACGCCGGGCGACAGCCTGTATACCTCGGGCCAGGCCTATGTCGATCCCTCGAACGGCGAGCTGGTCGGCTTCTACCAGCACACACCGAACGACGCCTGGGACTTTTCCGGCAACAACGAGATCATCCTGTTCGACTACAAGGACAAGGACGGCAAGACCCATCGCGCCGGCGCCCATGCCGACCGCAACGGCTTCTTCTATGTCACCGACATCGAGGCGCTGTCGAAGCGCGGCGGCGAGATCAACCGGCCGACGGCGCTGCTCAACGCCTTCCCCTTCGTCGACGGCATCACCTGGGCCAAGGGCATCGACCTGAAGACCGGCCGCCCGATCGAGAACGAGGGCCAGCGCCCGCCCCTGCCCGCCGAGGGCGAGACCAAGGGCGCCAGCATCGAGGTCTCGCCCCCCTTCCTGGGCGGCAAGAACTGGAACCCGATGTCCTACAGCCAGAAGACCGGGCTGTTCTATGTGCCGGCGAACCACTGGACCGAGGATTACTGGACCGAGAACGTCACCTATCAGGCCGGCGCCGCCTATCTGGGCCAGGGCTTCCGCATCAAGCGGCTTTACGACGACCATATCGGCACGCTGCGCGCCTTCGACCCGACCACCGGCGAGAAGAAATGGGAGCACAAGGAGGAATTCCCGCTATGGGCCGGCACGCTGGCCACGGCCGGCAACCTGGTCTTCACCGGCACCTCGGACGGTTTCGTGAAGGGCTTCAACGCCGAAACGGGCGAGGAGCTGTGGAAGTTCAACACCGGCTCGGGGATCGTGTCGTCCCCGATCACCTGGGAAATGAACGGCAAGCAATACCTGGGCATCGCCTCGGGATATGGCGGCGCGGTGCCACTCTGGGGCGGCGACATGGCGACGCTGACCACCCAGGTCAGCCAAGGCGGTTCGTTCTGGGTCTTCGAGATCCCGGACGAGCTGCTGACTGCCTCGAAGTGACAGGCAACTGACCGGCCGGGCAGGTCGTCCCTGCCCGTCCCCACACCCCGAACCGAGGGAAAATCCCATGCTCAGAAGCCTGACCATCCTAGCCGCCCTGGCCCTCGCCTCCGGGGTCCATGCGGCCAATTCCGAACAGACCGGCGGCGGCTGGCCGGTTATCGTCGACGAGCCGCCCCCGCGAGAAGGGCCGCTGGTCATCGGCACCTGCGAGATCCGCGCCGGCGCCGCCTGCCCCGGCGCCGACCTCCGCCACGCCGACCTGCGCGGGCTGAAGCTGAACGGCATCGACCTGAAGGGCGCGAACCTGATGCGCGCCAACCTGTTCGGGGCCGAGCTGAAGGGCGCCGACCTGACCGGCGCCGACCTGCGCGGCGCCAACCTGCAGATGGCCCAGCTGCAGGGCGTGGTCATGCGGGACGCCGACCTGACCGGCGCCAACCTGGACTATACCCGGCTGGCCGGCGCCGACCTGTCGGGCGCGAACCTGACCGCCGCCACGCTCGAAGCGGCCATGGCGCCCAAGTCGAAATTCGTCGGCGCGAAGCTGATCGGCGCGAACTTGATGGAGAGCAAGTTCTACAACGCCGATTTCGCCGAGGCGCTGCTGGAGGGCAACCACGCCCCCTATGCCATCTGGGAGGGGGTGCATATGGAGCACTGCACGGGATGCCCCGTGGACTGGTGATCCTGGCCTCGGCAGCGCTGGCGGCCACGCCGGCGCCGGGGCTCGACCTGGCCGCCGCGCTTCGCGCCTGCCGGGCCGAGCCGGACGCGGCCCTGCGGCTGGCCTGCTATGACCGGCTCGCCGCGCGGAAGCCGGCGCTGGAGCATCGCGGCGCCGGCAACCGGGTGCTGCCGCGCTTCGACCTGGACGGGCCGGCGCGGCTGGTCTTCGAAAGCATGGATGCTATCATGGTGGTCTATCTGCTGGACGCATCGGGCGCGGTGATCCAGAATCTGCATCAGGCTGGGGCCGGCTCGGGCTCGTTCCTGATCGAGAGGCCGGGGCGCTACGGCATCCAGGTCAATGCCTCGGGCGGCTGGCTGATCCGGCTGGAGGACCCGGGGCGACGGCATCCCGCGCTTCACGGCCCCGCCGCCCGCCCCTAGACTCGACCCATTCCAGCCGAGGCAGCCAGATGAGCAGAACCATGGAACAAGCCCAGCAACCCCCGCCGCCGATCCGGCCGCTGAACACGGCGCTGATCGTGGACGATCACCCGCTGTTCTGCGACGCGCTGTCGATGACGCTGACCGGCCCGGTGGGCATCGCCCGGGTCGAGGCCGTGGGCAGCCTGGCCGAGGCGCTGGACCGCATGGCGCGCGAGCCGGTGCCCGACGTGATCGTGCTGGACCTGCACCTGCCCGACGTGAACGGGCTGGAAGGCGTGGTGCGCATGCGCCAGGCGGCGGCCGAGCGGCCGATCATCGTGGTCTCCTCCATGGACGAGCGCCGGGTGGTGCGCGGCGCGCTGCTGGCCGGGGTCAGCGCCTATGTGCCCAAGCACGCCCCGCGCGAGGCCTTCCGCGAGGCCTTCGCCGCCATCGCCCGCGGCGAGGTGCATGCCAGCCGGCTGGCGCTGGACAATGCCACCCCCAGCCTGGCCGAGGAGGCGCTGGCGCGGCTCGCCTCGCTGACCCGGCAGCAGGCGCGGATCCTGCAGCTGATCAGCACCGGGCTGCTGAACAAGCAGATCGCGCATGAGCTGTCGATCGCCGAGACCACGGTCAAGGCGCATGTCACCGCCATCATGCGCAAGCTGCGGGTGCAGACCCGCACCCAGGCGGTGCTGTTCGCCCAGGACATCAGCTTCAACGCCATGACCGCCGAGGCGAGGGCCGAGATCGCAGGCCATGACAGCGAGGGAGTGAACCGCTAAGCCTGACGGAGGAGGCGCGACAGCGGAAGGGAGGCCGGGGTGAGCGCAGCGCAGGATTGCATCGCGCGGGCCAGCGCGCCGGCGCAGGACGCCGACGTGACCGGCCGGCTGGCGCGGGGCCTTGGTCCCGGGCCCTTCGCGCTGGTCATGCTCTTTGTCTCGCCCCGGGCCGACGTCGCGCGCATCGCTGCCGAGACCGCGGCGCGCCTGCCCGCCGCCCATGTCGTCGGCTGTACCACCGCCGGCGAGATCTCGGAGGCGGGCTATGACGAAGGCGCGGTGCTGGCGCTGGGATTCCCCTCGCGACTTTTCGCAGCTGAGGTGCTGGAGCTGACCGACCTCGACCGCCTGTCGCGCAGCGCCGCGGCGGCGGCCTTCCTGCAACTGCGCCAGGATCTCGCGGGTGCGCAGGCGCATCTGCCGCATGAATTCGCCCTGCTGCTGGTCGACGGGCTGTCGCTTTGCGAGGACGACCTGGCCTCGGCACTGGCGGCCGGCTCGGGCCATGTGCCGCTGATCGGCGGATCGGCCGGGGACGGGCTGCGATTCCGGGAAACGCTGGTCCTGCATCGCGGCCGGGCGCTGCGCAACGCGGCGGTGCTGTCGGTGCTGCGCGGGCTTTGCCCGGTGCGGGCGCTGAACATGGACCACCTGCACCCGACCGAGCGGCGCATGGTGGTAACCCGGGCCGACCCCGCCGCCCGCATCGTGCAGCGCATCAATGCCGAGCCGGCGGCGCGTGAATACGCCCGCATCCTGGGCAAGGATCCGGCGCTGATCGACTACCTGACCTTTGCCGCGCATCCGCTCGCCGTGCGGGTCGGCGGCCGCTATCACGTGCGGGCGGTGCAACGCGTGCTGCCTTCGGGCGAGTTGCTGTTCTTTTCGGCCATCGACGCGGGCGTGGTGCTGGCGCTGACCGAGCCCGAGGACCTGCCCGCGCATCTGGACCGGCGGCTGTCGCAGCTGGCCGGGCCGGTGCCGCCGGTGGCGGTGCTGGGCTTCGACTGCGTGCTGCGCCGCATCGAGGCCGAGCAGAAGCAGCTGGGCGGTGCCGTTTCGGAAGTGCTGCGCCGGCATCGCGTCTGGGGCTTTTCCACCTATGGCGAGCAATTCGGCCCGCTGCATGTCAACCACACCCTGACCGGCTGCGCGATCTACCCGCCGGGGACGCAACTGGCGGAGCCCGGCTGATGGCGCGCATCTCGGACTGGCTCATCGACCGTAACGACGATGCCGGGCAGAACCTGGAGAAGCTGCTGGTCATCGCCGAGGTGCTGATGCGCCATTCCGAGGAGCGCCGGGACGAGAACAACGCCGCCTTCGAGGAATTCCGCCGCGCCGCTCTGCTGGAGGAGCGCGTCCGCCAGCGCACCTGCGATCTCGAGGCGACGCTGGAGCGGCTGAATGCCGCCAATGCCACCGCCGAGCGCGCCCGCCGCGACCTGTCGCAGGCCATCGAGGCGATCGAGGAAGGCTTCGCGCTGTTCGACGCCGAGGACCGGCTGGTGCTGTGCAACAGCCGCTTCTGCGCCGACCTGCCGGATGTGCGCCCGGCGCTTGTCCCCGGCATCGGCTTCGCGGCCTATGTCGAGCTGCTGGGCCGGTCGCGGCAGGTGCTGCTGCCCGAGGGGCTGACCGCCGACGGCTGGATCGCCCAGCGGATGCGGCGCCACGAGCAGCCGCAGCATTTCAACATCGGCCTGACCGGCGACCGATGGATCCAGGTCAGCGAGCAGCGCACGCTCGACGGCGGCACGGTGGTCCTGCATACCGACGTGACCCGCATCATCCGCACCGAGCGTATCGAGCATGGCAAGCTGCTGGACAACCAGGCGCGGATGATCCGCGCGACGCTGGAGCATATCAACCAGGGCGTCGGCATCTTCGACGCCTATGGCGCGCTGATCGGCTGGAACCAGCGGCTCGCGGACCTGCTGGAGATCCCCGCGGCGCTGATGCATCGCGGGCTGAGCTTCGAGCGGCTGGCAGTGCGGATGCTGTATCAGGCCCGCTTCAACGAAGGCTTCTCGGCCTCGCAGCTGCGCGAATGGGTGCGGATGCGCGGCGCGCGCCTGCCCCTGTCCTTCGAGCTCTGGCACGCCTCGGGGGTCATCCTGGACGTGCATGGCCGCGAGATGCCCGAGCGCGGCTTCGTGATGTCCTTTACCGATGTCACGCGCGAACGGCTGGCGATCCATTCCATGCTGCGGGCCAAGGCCACGCTGGAAGCCCGCGTCACCGCCCGGACCGAGGAGTTGGCCGCGGCGCTGGCCAATGCCGAGCGCGCGAATTCCGCCCGCGTGCGCTTCGTCGCGGCGGCCAGCCACGACCTGCTGCAGCCGCTCTCGGCCGCCAAGCTCTTCGTCGCCTCGGCCCGCGACGATGCCGGCGACAGCGCCCTGCGCGCCACGCTGGAAAAGGCGCATAACGCGCTTCTCAGCGTCGAGGGCATCCTGGGAGCGCTGCTGGACCTGTCGCGGCTGGAATCCGGCGGCACCGAGATCGAGATCGCGCCCCTGTCGATGGAGCTGCTGCTGGCGCAGCTGACCGACGAATTCGCGCCGCTGGCCGCCGCCAAGGGCCTGGGACTGCGCATCATGCCCTGCCAACTGGCGGTGGAAAGCGACGCGGCCTATCTGCGGCGCATCCTGCAGAACCTGATCGGCAATGCCATCCGCTACACGCAAGCCGGGCGGGTGCTGGTCGGCGTGCGCCGCCAGGGCGGCAGCCTGCGCATCGAGGTCCACGACACCGGCCCCGGCATCGCGCCCGAGCACCAGCAGGCGATCTTCCGCGAGTTCCACCGCGTCGAGGGCACCGCCTCGGCCGCGCAGGGCATGGGGCTGGGCCTGGCCATCGTCGAGCGCGCCTGCGCGCTGCTGGACCACCGGCTGCGGCTGCATTCGGTGCCGGGCCGCGGCACCCGCTTCTCGGTCGAGCTGCCCCTGGCGCATGACCTGCCCCGCGCCGGCAGCAAGGCCCCCGCCGCCACGCCCCCGCCCGAGGCGGGCATGGACCGCATCGTGCTGCTGGTCGAGAATGACGAAGACCTGCGCAGCGCCATCGCGCAGCTGCTGGAACGCCGCGGCGTCGAGGTGGTCGAGGCCGCCAGCGGCAGCGAGGCGCTGACCCTGGTCGAGGAGATGGGCGTCATCCCCGACATCTACCTCTTGGACCAGCAGCTGGGCGACGGCCCCAGCGGCGTCGAGACGGCGCAGGCGCTGCACCGCCGCTTCGGCTTGCGCCCGACCCGCATCATCACCGCCGACCGCAGCCCCGAAACCCGGCGCGCCGCCGGCCAGGCCGGGCTGCAGATCCTCTTCAAGCCCATCGACCCCGAGACGCTGGAGGCCTTCGTCTGCCAGCCCGGCTGAGCCGGCGCCGAAGCCTCAGCCCGCGGCGCGGCGACCGATGTTGTGTGACACGAATATCTGCACTAAGGCGGAAGACATCGGAGGACGTCGGAAGACCCCGGATGCGAAGTGGTGCGAAGATCCGCGAAAGCCCAACCAATTGGGCAAAGAAAGCCATCTTTAGAAAAGTATCGGACAAGTCGCTTCCCTCGGTGATAAGCGATGTGTCCTGTGGCACCCTGTTTTCTGGTGGGACCCAATCTCTGGATGTCGATGTGTACTGTCCCCATTCGACGTCTATATAGTCAAACGCCGTGAATGGTCCGGGACCTGCTCTAACGATAAACTCCCTGCCGAGGTCGTTTGTTTATACTATATATAGATGCTTATGCCCTGCCGGTGCATCTATGGCGCGAAGTTCGATTTTTTCCATGGCCTTTCCTCAAATTGTGTTCAGTGAATCGAGAAGGGAGAAAACTACAGATCCTAGCAGGAGTGCCGTAATTGTCATATCTCTTGGTAGATGTGCTCGACCAGCGGTGAGGTAACGCTATCTGAGAAAAAGGGCAGGACGAACTGTCGATCCACTCGGCCTGTAGTTGATATTGTTCGGAAATTTTCCGCGCAAGCGGAAAATCTTTGTGATTATTGCCAGGCACTTCCAGATTGCCACGATAGTCCCCCCCTTTTTTGCTACTATGCTTCCTGTGCGGCCGGGGCTTACATGGATTTCCCGCAGCTTGGATTCATGATGCCGCAGCGTGGCGGCATGGCCGTGGTCGATACCCATCTTCGTAATGGTCGAGCGGAGGCATGGCGGGCGATGCTTCATCCCGTGCTGTCTCGCGCAGATGACCTGCGGGCCGTGGGCGCAGCCGGATGAAAGAGCCCGAGCCGTCTGGGGCATGCAGGGCACATGTCCACGGGGATGCAGCGCGCTCCCGGGGGCTTGAGGCACCGGCCCGACCGCGGAAACCGAAACGGGGGCCTTTCGGCCCCCGCTTCCTGTCACTCGGCCGGCACCGCCGCCAGGTCCTCGACCGGGGCGATGGGGTGCTTCAGATGCGGCAGCATCTCCTTGGGACAGACTTGCAGGAAGTTCGCCTTCTCGTCCTCCCAGTTTTGCAGGATCTCCTCGGCCCGGCGCGAGCGGGTTTCCCTGTGATGCCGTTCGATCAGATCCCGCAGCTGCTCTTCCCAATGCGCCTGCGTCACCGGGCACAGGACCAGCGTCTCGTCGTTGATATAGTCGCGTGCCAGGCCCTCGGGGTCGTAGAGATAGGCCATGCCCCCGGTCATGCCGGCACCGAAATTGGCGCCGATCCGGCCCAGGATCACGGCGACGCCGCCGGTCATGTATTCGCAGCCGTTCGAGCCGCAACCCTCGATCACCACCTTGGCGCCCGAGTTGCGGACCGCAAAACGCTCGCCCGCGCGGCCGGCCGCGAACAGATAGCCGTCGGTCGCGCCGTAAAGCACGGTATTGCCGATGATGGTGTTCTCGGCCGCGTTCAGCGGGCTGCCCATGGGCGGGCGAACGACGATGGTGCCGCCGGACAGGCCCTTGCCGACATAGTCGTTGGCATCGCCCGAGACCTCGATCTTCAGCCCCGGCGCGGCGAATGCGCCCAGTGACTGGCCCGCGCTGCCGGTCAGCCGCACGGTCAGGTGATCGGGTTGCAGCGTGTTGCGCATGCCGAAGGTCTGCACGATCATCGACGAGGTGCGCGTGCCCACCGTCCGCTGGGTGTTCCTGACCGCATAGGAAAGCTGCATCTTCTCGCCATCCGAGAAGAAGCGGCCGGCGTCGCGGATGATCTCGGCGTCCAGCGTGTCGGGCACCGCGTTGCGCGGTTTCGAACGGTCATAGACGATCTTTTCCGAGCCATCGACGGTGATCAGCAGCGGGTTCAGGTCCAGGTCGTCCAGCGACTTGTCGCCCCGGCTGACCTGGGTCAGCAGGTCGGCCCGCCCGATCACTTCGTCAAGGCTGCGCGCCCCGATGCTGGCCAGGATCTCGCGCACCTCGGTGGCGTAGAAGGTGATCAGGTTCACCACCTTGTCGGCCGAGCCGTTGAACATGGCGCGCAGCTTTTCGTCCTGGGTGCAGACGCCCACCGGGCAGGTGTTCGACTGGCACTGGCGCACCATGATGCAGCCCATGGCGATCAGCGCGGCGGTGCCGATGCCGTATTCCTCGGCCCCCATCATCGCCGCCATGACGATGTCGCGGCCGGTGCGCAGGCCCCCGTCGGTGCGCAAGGTGACGCGATCCCGCAGCCGGTTCATCGCCAGCACCTGATGCGCCTCGGTCAACCCCATCTCCCAGGGCAGGCCGGCGAACTTGATCGAGGTCGCCGGGCTGGCCCCGGTGCCGCCGTTGTGGCCCGAGATCAGGATCACGTCGGCCTTGGCCTTGGCGACGCCCGCCGCGATGGTGCCGACGCCCGAGGACGCCACCAGCTTCACGGTGATCTTGGCGCGCGGGTTGATCTGCTTGAGGTCGTAGATCAGCTGCGCCAGATCCTCGATCGAGTAGATGTCGTGATGCGGCGGCGGCGAGATCAGCGTCACGCCCTTGGTCGAGTGGCGCAGCCGGGCGATCAGGTCGGTGACCTTCATGCCGGGCAGCTGGCCGCCCTCGCCGGGCTTGGCGCCTTGCGCGACCTTGATCTCCAGTTCCTCGCAGGCGTTCAGGTATTCGGCGGTGACGCCGAAGCGGCCCGAGGCGACCTGCTTGATCTTGGCGCAGGGGTTGTCGCCGTTGGGCAGCGGGTTGCTATGCGCCGGATCCTCGCCGCCCTCGCCGGAATCGGACTTGGCGCCGATCCGGTTCATGGCGATGTTCAGCGTCATGTGCGCCTCGGGCGACAGCGCCCCCAGCGACATGCCCGGCGTCACGAAGCGCTTGCGGATCGAGGTGATCGATTCCACTTCCTCGATGGGCACCGGCTTGCCCAGGGGCTTGATGTCCAGAAGGTCGCGGATATGGATCGGCGGGTTCGCCCGCATGGTGGCGGTGAACTGCTTCCAGATGTCGTAGGACGCCTTTTCGCAGGCCAACTGCAAAAGCCGCATGGTATTGGCTTCCCAGGCATGCTTTTCGCCCGAGCGGCGGGCCTTGAAGAAGCCGCCCACCGGCAGAAGATCGACCAGGGCCGCGCCGAAGCCCTTGGCATGGGCCTCTTCCAGCTTGGCTTGCAGCCCGTGCAGGCCGATGCCCGAGATGCGCGACTGCATGCCGGGGAAATACTCGGCCACCATGGCGCGCGACAGCCCCACCGCCTCGAAGTTCAGCCCGCCGCGATAGGAGGACAGGACCGAAATGCCCATCTTGGCCATGATCTTCAGCAGGCCCGCGTCGATGGCTTCGCGATAGCGGGTCATGATGTCGATGAGGTTGCCGTCCAGCAGGCCGCGCTCGATGCGCTCGGCCAGCGTGTCCTGCGCCAGATAGGGGTTCACCGTGGTCGCGCCGCAGCCGATCAGCACCGCGAAATCATGCGGGTCCACGCATTCCGAGGCCCGCACGTTCAGCGAGCAGAAGGTCCGCAGCCCCTTGCGGGTCAGCCAGCTGTGCACCGCGCTGGTCGCCAGGATCATCGGCACGCCGATGCGGCTGGCCGAGATGCCCTCGTCCGTCAGGATGATATGGCCGTTGCCCGAGCGCACGGCATCCTCGGCCTCGGCGCGGATGCGTGCCAGCGCATCGCCCAGGGCATCCGAGCCGCCATCGACCGGGAAGGTGCAGTCGATCTGCGTCGCCTGGCCCTCGAACATGCGGGTCAGTTCCTCGAACTCGCCATTGGCGAGGAAGGGGCTTTCCAGCATGGTGATCTCGGCATGGGTCGAGCTTTCCTCAAGCACGTTCTTGAGGTTGCCGAAACGGGTGCGCAGGCTCATCACCCGGCTTTCGCGCAAGCTGTCGATGGGCGGGTTGGTGACCTGGCTGAAGTTCTGCCGGAAGTAATGCGACAGCGGCCGGAACTGGCGCGACAGCACCGCGGGCGGCGTGTCGTCGCCCATCGAGGCCAGCGCCTCTTTCGCATCCTCGGCCATCGGGACCAGCATCTGCTCGACCAGTTCGACGGTATAGCCGACCGCGATCTGGCGGCGGCGCAGTTCCTCGCCGTCGTGAAGCGCGGTCTCGGGCAGCTTCGCCATCAGTTCCGAGGGCTGCACGACCTTTTCCACCCAATCGCCAAAGGGCTGGCTGGCGGCCAGGTGGTCCTTGATCTCGCGGTCGTGGTAAAGCTTGCCCTCGGCCATGTCGACGGCGATCATCTGGCCCGGACCCAGCGCGCCCTTTTCGCGCACCGCGGTTTCGTTGATCGGGACCATGCCGGCCTCGGAACCCGCGATCAGCAGGTTGTCGCCGGTCACCACATAGCGCAGCGGCCGCAGCCCGTTGCGGTCCAGGCCGCCGCAGACCCAGCGCCCGTCGGTCATCGCCAGTGCGGCGGGCCCGTCCCAGGGCTCCATGATCGAGTTGCAATAGGCATACATGTCCGCCCAGGCCCTGGGCATGTCGGTGGTGGCCTTGGACCAGGCTTCCGGCACCAGGATGGTCTTGGTCATCGGTGCGTTGCGGCCGGACCGGACCAGCACCTCGAACACCGCATCCAGCGCCGCCGAGTCGGACGAGCCGCCGGGGATGATCGGCTTGATGTCCTCGGCCATCTCGCCGAAGGTCCGCGACGCCATGCGGATCTCGTGGCTGCGCATCCAGTTCGAGTTGCCCTTCAGCGTGTTGATCTCGCCGTTATGGGCCAGCATGCGGAAGGGTTGCGCCAGCCACCATTGCGGGAAGGTGTTGGTGGAATAGCGCTGGTGATAGATGGCAAAGGCGGACTCGAAGCGCTCGTCCTTGAGGTCGGGATAGAACTCGGCCACCTGCTCGGCCAGCATCATGCCCTTGTAGATGATGCTGCGGCACGACAGCGTACAGATATACATGCCGGCGATCTGCGCCGCCACCGCCGCCTTCTCGATCCGGCGGCGGATGATGTAGAGTTCGCGCTCGAACTGCTCGTCGTCGATGTCCTTGTCGCAGCGGATCAGGATCTGCTCGATCTCGGGGCGGGTGGCGTTGGCCTTTTCGCCCAGCACTGCGGTGTTCACCGGCACGTGCCGCCAGCCATAGATGTAATGGCCCATGCGCAGCACTTCGGATTCCACGATGGTCCGGCAGCGTTCCTGCGCGGCGAAATCGGTGCGCGGCAGGAACACCTGGCCCACGGCGATCAGCTTGTCGTGGTCGGGCTCGTGCCCGGTGCGACGCACCTGGTCATAGAAGAAGGGCACCGGGATCTGCACATGGATGCCGGCGCCGTCGCCGGTCTTGCCGTCCGCGTCCACGGCGCCGCGATGCCAGATCGCCTTCAGCGCGTTGATGCCGCTTTCCACGACCTTGCGGCTGATCTTGCCGTCGATGCTGACGACCAGCCCGACGCCGCAGGACGAATGCTCGTCCTCGGCACGGTAAAGCGAATGTTCCGCCATCCAGTCGCGGCGGGCCTGTTCCTGCTGTTCCCAGCCCGTCATGTCGCTGTCCTTCACGTCCGTGCCTCCTTCACAAGCTGCCACAGGGCGCCGGCGCCTTGGCCGCCCACCATCTGCAGGTCGCAATCATATTCCGGCGTGGTCGAGCCAAAGCCGGGATGCCCCGGGAACGAGAACGTCACCGGGCTGTCGTTCGTCTGCTGCACGGCGCCGGTCCAGTCCTCGGAGGTCTCGACGCCGCCATAGAATCGCCCTTGCGCGCGGCTGATGAATTGCTGGCCCCGGCGCTGGATCAGCACCTGGCCGGATTCGCTATAGGTGGTCAGCTCGAAGCGCGTGACCTCCAGCGTCACGCCGTCGACCTGCACCGTCTCGCCGGTCAGTTCGTCATGGCCGACATGATGCAGCCGCTCGCCGCTGTTCGAGCGGGTCCAGAAATCGAAATCGTCCTGCCCGCTATCCAGCAGCGTGCTGAACGAGGCGTGGTCCTGCGCCTGATCCTCCAGCACGTCGGTCAGGCCGGTGCGCAGGTCGGTGCTTTCCATCCAGCGCGTCTCGCGGTCGATGCGCGACTGGAAGGTCGGACCCTCGGGGGTGAAATAGGTCACCCATTGGTCGCCCGCCGTATCGGCGCTGCAACGGTAATGCTGCGAGACGCTGCAACCGCGGTTCTGCACCGTCACCTCCAGCTTGCAGCCGGCGGGCGGGGTGAAATTCGCCGCCTGGGCAGGCAGCACGGGAAGGGTCAGCATGGCTGCCGTTCCTGCCGCCAGCGCCATGCCGCGCCCCATGGGGTTGATGCTTGGTCGAGATGCCATGGCCTTTTCCCCTTACTCGGCGGCGACCCGGGCGGCACCGGACAGGTAGCCGGCGATGCTGTCGGCAGCCTCGCGGCCGTCGCGGATCGCCCAGACCACCAGGCTGGCGCCGCGCACGATGTCGCCCACGGCATAGACGCCGGGCAGGCTGGTCTGGTGCGTCTGGTAATCGGCCTTGATCGTGCCCCAGCGCGTCACCTCCAGCCCGTCCACGCCCCAAAGGCGCGGCAGTTCTTCGGGTTCGAAACCCAGCGCCTTGATGACCAGTTCCGCCGGCTCGTCGTAATCGGCGCCCTCGATCAGTTCGGGCGACTGACGGCCCGAGACATCCGGCGCGCCCAGCCGCATCTTCTGCACGCGCACCGCGCTGATGGTCGGGATCTCGCCGGTATCGTCCACGTCGCGTTCCTGCGCGACCATGGCCTCGCCGGTGACATGGCCGGTAAAGGCGCCGGGTGCGGAAAGCCAGACGAATTCGACGCCTTCTTCCTCGGCATTCTGCACCTCGCGCTGGCTGCCCGGCATGTTGGCCCGGTCGCGGCGGTAAAGGCATTTCACCGATTGCGCGCCCTGGCGGATGGCGGTGCGCACGCAGTCCATGGCGGTGTCGCCGCCGCCGATGACCACGACGCGCTTGCCCCTGGCATTCAGCTCGCCATCCTCGTAATCGGGGATCTCGTCGCCCAGATCGACCCGGTTCGAGGCGGTCAGGTAGTCCAGCGCCCGCACCACGCCCTTGGCGGCGGCATTGTCGATGTCCAGGTCGCGGGTCTTGTAGACGCCGGTCGCGATCAGCACCGCGTCATGCTTGCCGCGGATGGCGTCGAAGCTGATGTCTTCGCCGACGCTCACGTTCAGCACGAAATCCACGCCGCCCTCGACAAGCTGCTGCGTGCGGCGCTCGACCACCTGCTTTTCCAGCTTGAAGCCGGGGATGCCATAGATCAGCAGCCCGCCGGCGCGGTCGTGACGGTCATAGACCGTGACCTGGAAGCCCATGCGGCGCAGCCGGTCGGCGGCGGCAAGCCCGCCCGGCCCGGCGCCGATGATGCCGATGGATTCGGGGCGTTCCTGCGTCGGGGCGACCGGGGTGATCCAGCCCTCTTCCCAGGCGGTGTCGGTGATGTATTTCTCGATGGCGCCGATGGTGACGGTGCCGTGGCCGGATTGCTCGATGACGCAATTGCCCTCGCACAGCCGGTCCTGCGGGCAGATGCGGCCGCAGATCTCGGGGAAGGTGTTGGTCTCCTGGCTGCGCAGATAGGCTTCCTGCGTGCGGCCCTCGGCGGTCAGGCGCAGCCAGTCGGGGATGTTGTTGTGCAGCGGGCAATGGCTCTGGCAATAGGGCACGCCGCATTGGCTGCACCGGCTGGCCTGTTCCTTGGCCTTGGCCTCGGCGAACTCGCGATAGATCTCGTGGAAATCTTCCGAGCGGGATGCCGCGTCACGTTTCTCGGGCATCTCGCGCCCGATGGTGACGAATTTGAGCATCTTCTGCGTGGCCATGGCTGCGCGTCCTTCGATGACGAGGGTGGTCCCAGCCTGATAAGTCAGGCCGTCATCAAAGAAAAGTCAGCTATGTTGACCTAATTAACGATTTTCCTGTCTGATGGTGAAAATTCCATGCTGCATATGCGAAAAATAGGTCAGCATAGTTTACCAACCTGCCTGCAAAGCCAGCAGAACCGCCACCCCGACCGCGATTCGCCACCAGGCGAACAGGCCGTAGCCATAGGTCGAGACATAGTTCAGCAGCCCGCGCACCACGACGACGGCGGCCAGGAATGCGCAGACGAAGCCGATGACGATATTGCCAGTCGCCGCCGCGTCCAGGATGTCGCGGTTCTTGTAGAGGTCATAGACGAAAGCGCCCAGCATCGTCGGCATGGACAGGAAAAAGCTGAATTCGGCGGCAGAACGCTTGTCCGCGCCCAGCAGCAGGGCACCGACGATGGTCGCGCCGGAACGCGAGACGCCGGGAATCATCGCCAGGCACTGGATGAAGCCGATCTTCAGCGCCATGGGCAGCGGGAAATCCTCGGCCGAGAAATGGCGCGGCCGGTTCGCCATCCGATCAACGAACAGCAGCACCACACCGCCCACGATCAGCATGACGGCGATCAGGGTAGGGGTCTCGAACAGGACTTCCTTGATGATCCGGTGCGCCAGCACGCCGATCACCACCGCGGGCAGGAAGGCAAGCAGCACCGCCAGGATGAAGCGCCGCGCGCGCGGGTCCTGCGGCGCGCTGGAAAAGATCCGCCACAGCCGCCCGGCATAGACGCCCAGGATGGCCATGATGGCGCCAAGCTGGATCAGCACCTCGAAGGCGCGTCCGGGCGAATCGAAGCCCAGGAAATGCCCGGCCAGCAGCACATGGCCGGTCGAGGACACGGGAATGAACTCGGTCAGCCCCTCCAGCAGACCAAGGGCGGCGGCAACGATGGTGTTGTGGTCCATCAGCTGTTGCGCAGGTTCTTCGCCGAGGCGGTGATCGCCTCATATTGCCCCGAGGAGCGGAAGCGCCACAGATAGTCCGCAATGACGGCGGGGGCGGCGGTCGGCTCGATGTCCAGATCGGCAAAGGTCTTGACCTCGCCCGAGACCCGGTTCGGCAGGCGCAGCAGTCGCGCCTGGTCGCGGGTCAGGATGCGGTTGGTCAGCAGCCCGCCGGTCGCGGCCTGGACGACGTCCAGCGCCGATCCCATCACCCGGGCCAGCCAATGCGGCAGGCCGACGATGGCGCGGCGGCGGTCGGTCGCGACCAGCACCTGCTGCGCCACCTCGCGCATGGTCAGTACGTCCGGGCCGCCCAGTTCATAGATGCCCGGCTGCGCCGTTCCTTCGGCGCCCATGGCGGCGGCGCGGGCCACGTCCTCGACATAGACCGGCTGCATCAGGGTGTTCGCGCCGGGCACGAACAGGATCGGTCCCAGCCGCGTCATCGACGCGATGCGGTTGTAGAAGTGGTCGTCCGGCCCGAAGATGACCGAGGGCCGCAGGATCACCGCATCGGGGCGATGCGCCAGCACGGCGGCCTCGCCCCGCCCCTTGGAGGCGGCATAGCGGCTGGCCGAATCCGGGTCCGCGCCGATGGCCGAGACATGCACGAAGCGCTTGACGCCGGTCTCGGCGGCAATGCGGGCGATCCGGCCCGCAGCCTCTTCGTGGATGGCGTCGAAGGTGTTCTTGCCCTCGCGGACCATGATGCCGACGCAGTTGATCACCGCATCCGCATCGGCCATGCAGGCGGTCACCGACAGGTCGTCGCGCACGTTGCAGGGCACCGGCTCGACCTGGCCGGGTGCGCCATAGGTGCGCACCACGCCGGCTTCGTTCGGGCGGCGGACGGCGACCCGGATGCGCCAGCCCTGGGCGGCCATGGTCCGGGCGATCTGCCGGCCCAGGAATCCAGACCCGCCATAAATGGTGACAAGCTTGGCTGCGGACATGCGGCGCTCCCTTCGTGCGTGCTCGTCCGTTCAATACCCAAGGCTTCGGCCAGCGGCAAGCCGTGGCTGCCGGCCTGCGACGATCGCGTCCGCCACCCGCAGCGCATTGGCGGCGATGGTCAGGCTGGGATTGACCCCGTTCGAGGTCGGCATGAACGAGGAATCGGCCACGAAGAGGTTGTCGATCCCATGCATCCGGCAATCGCGGTCCAGCACGCTGGTCGCCGGATCGGTGCCAAAGCGCAGCGTGCCGCAGGGATGGGCGAAGTTCAGCTGCGGCGCTGCGCCCATGAACATCGCCCGATGCGGCCGGAACGCCGCGCGCAATGCCTTGCGAAAGGCGGCCCGGCGACGGCGCAATTCGTCCGAGATATCATAGCGGCAGCGCATCCGGTCGGGATCGTCCGGGTCGGGCAGCACGCGGTTATGCGCATAGGGCAGGTCCTCCAGCACGCCGACGAACAGCTTGGCATGACCCAGCATCCGCGCCGCAATCATGGCGGGAAAGCGCAGCCCGTGCCGCAGCGGCCGGATGCGGCGCAGCGCCGATTGGTCGAAGCGGCCGTTCAGCGCATGCAGGATTTCGCCATAGCCGGCGGTCAGGCCCATGGACTGCACCGTGCCGAAGCGCTGACCATCCATGAAATACAGGTCGCGCATGCTGATCGAGCGCGAGGCGCCGTTCTCGTGCCGACCCTGTCCGGCCCAGATGGCGATGATCTCGCTGAGATGGAACATCAGGTTGCGGCCGATCAGGCCGTTGCGGTTGCCCAAGCCCTCGGGCCAGGTCTCGCTGGCCGAGCGGAGCAGCAGAGAGGGCGAGCCCAGCCCGCCCGCCGCCAGCACATAGGTCCGGGCGCGCAGGGTGAACTCCTGTCCTTCGCGGCGGCAGGCCAGGCCCAGGATGCGCTGGCCGTCGGCCTCGATCCGGGTGACGGTGCAGCGGTCGACCAGCGCGGCGCGGCCGGTGTCCAGCGCCGGCAGCACGCCAGCCGAGCGGCCGTCCATCTTGCAGCGCCTCGGACAACGCCGGCCAAAGCAGTTTTCGCAACCGGGCAGGAAGCGCGCCGCCATATGCGTACGATAGGGATTCATGCCCGAACGCCGCAGCGCCGTCATCAGCGCCGCATCCGAGGCGGGCAGCGGCTGGACCGGCGGCAGCAGTTTCGCGCCGGCCGGGGCCAGGGGGTCGACCTCGCCATTGATGTGGAAATAGTCCTCGGCCAGTTCGAACCAGGGCCGCATCTCGTCATAGCCGACGGGCCAGCCGCCGGTGGGATGCGGGAGTTCGTTGGACGTGTCCAGGTCGTGCCGCTCGGGGCGCTCGAGCGTCGCGGCGTAAAAGGCCGAGGTGCCGCCGACGCCCGCGCCGATCATGCCGTCGAATTCGCACCAGGCGCCGTCGAGCTGCGCCTCGAGCAGGCGCGGCCAGGCACCATGGGACATGCGTTCCTCGGGGTCGCGGGTATCGAGGTCCAGCGCGGACAGCGGCGCATCGCCCAGGTCCGGGCCCTTTTCGACATAAAGGACGGAAAGCCCTGCCTCGGCCAGCCGCCGGCCCGCGGTTCCTCCGCCGATCCCCGTGCCGATCACGATGGCATCCCATTCGCGGGTCTTGAGATCGTCCATGAAAAATCCGCTTGTCAGAGCACTGGTGACTAATAACTTCTGTAAGGATTACTAGTCCCGCGCGCTTTCCCCCAGCAAGCTGACCGAAAGGACAGGGCATTGCCTGTCACGCTTGCATTCGGTCCGGTTCGTGCAGCCTTTCCGGTCCTGCCAGGCCGGGAAACGCGGCCCGGGACAAGGGCGGCAACGGCGGCGGAAATGGCGGTCGAAGCGGGGGCAGGAAAAGATTTGAAGCCCGGCGAAGATTTTTGTCGATCCCCCGTTGACACCCCCCGCGGCTGGGCTTAATCACCCGGCTCACGCGACCTGCCCAGGTGGCGGAATTGGTAGACGCGCACGGTTCAGGTCCGTGTGCCGCAAGGCGTGGAGGTTCGAGTCCTCTCCTGGGCACCATAAACAAAAGCCGCGCAAACCCTTGGGTTTGCGCGGCTTTTGCGTTGCGATGACCGCGCTGGACAGGCCGGGCTGGTTGCGTGTTGCCCGGCCGCATGAGTATTTGGGGAACGAAGAAGCCATGCGGTGGCACCGGGTGCGGCCATGGCTTTCCGGTTCGGGGGCGGGCCTGCCGACCGGGGCGTCCGCGAGGAAGGAAAGGGATCTGCATGATACCGCGTTTCGGCTTGCCGCCCGGGCGTCGCGCCTATCGCTTGCGTCCGGGGGCCTATGCGCTGCTGATCCGCGACGGCGCGGCGTTGCTGACCTTCCAGCAGGCGCCCGAGCCCGAGTTCCAGCTGCCTGGCGGCGGCATCGATCCCGGCGAATCGCCGCTGGCCGCCCTGCATCGCGAGGTGCGCGAGGAGACCGGCTGGAGCATCGGCAATCCGCGTCGCTTCGGCAGCTATCGGCGCTTTTGCTACCTGCCGGATTACGGGTTCTGGGCCGAAAAGCTCTGCACCGTCTGGTTGGCTCGGCCGGTGACACGGCGGGGCGCCCCGGCCGAGCCGGGGCATGAGGCGCATTGGGTGCCCTTGCCGCAGGTTGCGCGGTTGCTGCCCGACCCGGGCTCGCGCGCCTTCGTGCGGGCGGCGTTGCGCAGGCTCTGAGCCGGGCGTCAACCCCATGTCTGACCGGCTTCCTGCCGCCGCTCGATCAGCACGGCCGAGATGTCGTCGTTGCGCTGGCCACCGGCGTAATGTGCCGCGGACCAGCAGATCGATTCCAGCAGCGAGTCGCCCCGCAGCGTGGCATTGGTGCGCAGGATGGCATGCAGCCCGTCCTCGCCCAGCGGCTCGCCGCGGGCATTCTCGCTTTCGGACAGCCCGTCCGAGCTGATGAACAGCCGGTCGCCGGGGTCGAGCACCAGCTGCACCTCTTCGTAGGCGGCATGGGAAAAGACGCCGACGGGCAGGCCGCCGCGTCCGATGCTCTCGATGCGGCCGTCGGCGCGTTGCAGCACGGGGTGGGGGTGGCCCGCCTGCACCAGCCGCAGCGCTCCGGTCAGGAAATCCAGGTCGGCATAGACCATGGTGAAATAGGATTCGGTGCGCAATTCCTCGATCATCAGCGTGTTCAGGTGGTGCAGGATCTCGGCCGGGGGGCGGGCGTCGCAAAGACCCAGCTCGGTGATCCGCAGCGCGATGTTTTGGTCCGCTGCCCCGGAAAGCAGCGCCGCGAGCCGTGCGCAAAGCAGGGCCGAGGCGACGCCATGCCCGGCCACGTCCAGCGCGAACAATCCGACGCGGCGGGCGTTGATCGGGAAGAACCCGACCAGGTCGCCGCCGATATGGCCGGCCGGGCGCATCAGGAGGGAGAGGTCGAAATCGCCGTAGCGGCCATGGCGTTCCCGCACCAGCCCCTGTTGCAGCCGCTGCGCTTCGCGCAGGTCGCGGTCGATCGCCGCCTGGGTCTCGCGCAGCCGGGTCAGCGTGGAGTTGAGCCGGGCGTTGGCGCTGCGCAGGCTTTCCTCCATGCGCAGGATGCGCTCGCTGGCCGAAAGCCGCGCCAGCAGTTCGGCCCCCGAGACCGGCTTGGTCAGGAATTCGTCGGCGCCGGCCCGCAACCCTTCGGCAATGTCCTTCTTGTCGTTGCGCGAGGTCAGCAGGATGAAATAGCCATAGCGATCCGACTGCATCTCGCGGAAGCGGCGGCAGAATTCCAGCCCGCTTTGCCCCGGCATCATCCAGTCCGAGATCACGATGTCCGGCCGCCGTTCCAGGCAGATGCGCATCGCTTCGTCGCCGCTTGCCGCCTCGACCACATGATAGCCGGCGCGGATCAGTTGCACCGCCAGCGTCCGCCTTTGCGCCCGGCTGTCGTCGACAAGCAGGACCAGCCGCCAGCCATGCGGTACGGAGCTTAGGGCCTGTGCATCGATGATCATCATGCGCAGGGATCTAAACCACGGCCCATGAAGGTTCCGTTAATCCGGACAATCTTTGCGATTAACACGTTATAGACGAAATCCCTGCTATGAACGGGGCGTGATTCTTCAAAGGGTTGTCCATGCTGGATTGGAGCCGCATCAACGAACTGCGCGGGGAGGTCGGCGATGACGAGTTCCAGCTGATTCTGGAACTGTTTCTGGACGAGGTCGAAGGCGTCATCATGCGCCTGTCGCGCCGCGATGCGCTGCGGCTGGAAACCGACCTGCATTTCCTGAAGGGTTGCGCCTCGAACCTGGGCTTTGCCGATTTCGGCGATCTCTGCGATGCCTGCGAACGCAAGGCAGCCGGCGGCAGGCCGGCCGAGGTCGATATCGAATCCCTGCTGGCCAGCTATGCCGCCTCGAAGCGGGCGCTGATGGGCCGGCTGGATGCGGCGCTGCATCCCGGCCGGGGTGGGCGCCGTGCCTGACCGCGGATCAGATCAGGAATTCCGCCAGCGCCGGGTCGTGGGTGATGTCGCGATAGCCGATTCCGGCCGTTTCCAGCCTTTCGCGCAGCCGGTCCAGATTCTCGGGAGCGGTGGTCTCGATGCCGATCAGGACCGAGCCGAAGTTGCGCGCCGACTTCTTCAGGTATTCGAAACGCGCGATGTCGTCCTGGGGGCCGAGCAGTTGCAGAAAGTCGCGCAGGGCGCCCGGCCGCTGCGGCATGCGCAGGATGAAATAGCGCTTCAGCCCCGAGAAGCGCTGGGCGCGCTCCTTGACTTCGGGCAGGCGCTCGAAGTCGAAATTCCCGCCCGAGCAGATGCAGACCACGCGCTTGCCGGCCAGGTCGGGAATGTCGCGCAATACGTCCACCGCCAGCGCCCCGGCGGGCTCCAGCACGATGCCTTCGATGTTCAGCATCTCCAGCATGGTGGCGCAGATGCGATCCTCGGGCGCGGTATGGACCCGGTCGGCGTCAAAGCCGGCCAGTGTGCGAAAGGGCAGGTCGCCGATCCGCGCCACGGCGGCGCCGTCGACGAAATTGTCCACTACGGGCAGCGTCACGGGGGCACCGGCCAGCAGCGCCTCGCGCAGGCTGGCACCGCCTTCCGGCTCGGCGAACTCGGCGCGGGTGGCGGGCGCCAGTTCGGCAAGCAGGCGTGTGACCCCGGCCGCGAGCCCGCCGCCGCCGACCGGCAGGACGACGAGATCCGGCGCGGCGCCAATCTGGTCGAGCAGTTCCAGCCCGACCGTGGCCTGCCCCTCGATGATGTCCGCATCGTCGAAGGGCGACAGGAAGGTCGCGCCCTGAGCCCGGGCGAAATCCTGCGCCGCAGCCAGGGTCTGGTCGAAATAATCGCCGGTCAGCACGATCTCGATGACGCCGTTGCCGAAGATACGGGTCTTGTCGATCTTTTGCTTCGGCGTGGTGACGGGCATGAAGATGGTGCCTCGGGTGCCGAAATGGCGGCAGGCATAGGCCATGCCCTGGGCATGGTTGCCGGCGCTGGCGCAGACGAAATGGCCCTGCGAGCCGGCACCGATCTTGCGCATGGCGTTGAAGGCGCCGCGCAGCTTGTAGCTGCGCACCGGCGTCAGGTCTTCGCGTTTCAGCCAGATCTCGGCTCCGTATTTCGCCGAGAGGTGGTCGTTCTTCTGCAGGGGCGTCGGCTCGAAGAGGTCGCGCAGCGCGACCCCTGCCTGGCGGACAGAGGCGGCAAAGTTTTCCATAACCGGCGAATGGCGCGAAAAGCGGCGATTGGCAAGTGGGAACGGCTTGCCGTCCGGGGCCGGGGACGCCTTGACCGGCTAATGCCCGGAACGCATCTCGCAGGGCAGGACGATGGGTTGTGCGGGATCGGGCATCCAGGCAAGCACCTGCGTATCGGAAAGGAAGGTGACGGCGACGGGCTTTGACAGCATGGTCGGGAAATCGCACAGGTAAGTCGCCTGCCCATCCAGCGCGCGGGCGAGTCTGGGCAGATCGGGCATGATCGCCAGGAACGATGCCAGCGGCATCGCGGCCATCACGCTGAGCGGCAGGACAAGTGCCGCCGACCGCAGGGCTGCGCCGCCGGCACCGGCCAGCATCTGCAAGATCAGCAGCCCGAACAGCAGCAGCAACAGAAGCAACCCGACCCCCGCGAAGGTCAGCCACAGGCTCTCGACGGCGGTCAGCACGTCCAGGGTCATCGGAAAGGCGTCGGGCGAAACGCCAAAGCTGTGTGCCAGGATGCTGCGCGCGTTCATGCGGGCAAGCATGACCATGCTCAGGGGAATGGCGAGGGTCAGGCCAAGCCTGAGACCGGGCCAGCGCTGCAAGCTGCCCATGATCGCGATGGTCCAGCCCAGGACGGCGATGCCGAAGGCCAGCGTCAATATGGCAAGGGCGACGGGATCATGCCAGGCGGGCAGTGGCTTCATCAGCAGCGGCGGCAGGAAAACGGTCATGGCGACGATCGCGCTGAGCCACCAGCAGTCGCGAAAGACGCGCCGCAAAAGCGCGCCCGTCTGATCCATGAAAGCGTCGCGGGACCGCCGCAGCCCGCGCCTGCAAAGGGCAGCCCTGCACCGGACCCTGCGTCGAAAGCCCCCTGGTTTGCCGGAAAAGCCCTGCATGCGGCCGGGTTGCGCCCCGCTCTTGTCGGTCATCGGAAAACATCCTATTGCAACATCAACTCAAAAACGGGGGCCATATCGCATGTCCGACGCGCCGAAGAAAGTCGTCCTTGCCTATTCGGGCGGGCTCGACACCTCGATCATCCTGAAATGGCTGCAGACCGAATATGGCTGCGAGGTCATCACCTTTACCGCCGACCTGGGCCAGGGCGAGGAACTGGAACCGGCGCGCCAGAAGGCCGAACTGCTGGGCATCAAGCCGGAAAACATCCATATCGTCGACGTGCGCGAGGAATTCGTGCGCGATTTCGTGTTCCCGATGTTCCGCGCCAATGCGGTCTATGAGGGGCTTTACCTGCTGGGCACCTCGATCGCCCGGCCGCTGATTTCCAAGCATCTGGTCGAGATCGCGCATCAGCACGGCGCCGATGCCGTGGCCCATGGCGCGACCGGCAAGGGCAACGACCAGGTCCGCTTCGAGTTGTCGGCCTATGCGCTCGACCCGTCGATCAAGGTGATCGCGCCCTGGCGGGAATGGGATCTGACCTCGCGCACCAAGCTGATCGAGTTCGCCGAGCAGAACCAGATCCCGATCGCCAAGGACAAGCGCGGCGAGGCGCCGTTCTCGGTCGATGCGAACCTGCTGCACACCTCTTCCGAGGGCAAGGCGCTGGAGAATCCGGCCGACGAGGCGCCCGATTACGTCTATCAGCGCACCGTCAGCCCCGAGGATGCGCCGGACCAGCCCGAATATATCGAAGTAAGCTTCGAGCGGGGCGATGCGGTGGCGATCAACGGCGAGGCGCTGTCGCCCGCGACCATCCTGACGGCGCTGAACGAATACGGCCGCAAGCACGGCATCGGCCGGCTCGATTTCGTGGAAAACCGCTTTGTCGGCATGAAGTCGCGCGGCATCTACGAGACCCCCGGCGGCACCATCCTGCTGGAGGCGCATCGCGGCATCGAGCAGATCACGCTGGACAGCGGCGCCGGCCACCTCAAGGATTCGATCATGCCGCGCTATGCCGAGCTGATCTATAACGGCTTCTGGTATTCGCCCGAGCGCGAGATGTTGCAGGCGCTGATCGACAAGAGCCAGGAGCATGTGACCGGCACCGTGCGGCTCAAGCTCTACAAGGGCGGCGTTCATACGGTCGGCCGCTGGTCGGAGCACTCGCTTTACAGCGAAAAGCACGTCACCTTCGAGGACGACGCCGGCGCCTATGACCAGAAGGACGCGGCGGGCTTCATCCGCCTGAACGCGCTGCGGCTGAAGCTGGTCGCGAACCGCAACGCGCGCTTCAAGTAACCGCCAGCATCATTCCATGCCAAAGGCCGCGGGCAAGTCCTGCGGCCTTTCTTGCTGGCCGCGACGGACCCCGGCACGGGGAACCGCCGCGGCCATGGCGCGTTCGGCCGCAGGCAATGCCCGAGGAGGAACCGGAAATGACCATGGCCAAGAACACCATCTGCCTTTGGTATGACAAGGATGCCGAGGCGGCCGCCCGTTTCTATGCCGAGACCTTTCCCGACAGCGCAGTCACCGCGGTGCGCCATGCGCCCAGCGACTTTCCCTCGGGCAAGGCGGGCGATGTGCTGCTGGTCGAATTCACTGTCGCAGGCATACCCTGCCTCGGCCTGAACGGCGGCCCGACATTCCGGCATAACGAGGCGTTCTCGTTCCAGATCGCCACCGACGACCAGGAGGAAACCGACCGCTACTGGAATGCGATCGTCGGCAATGGCGGCCAGGAAAGCGCCTGCGGCTGGTGCAAGGACAAGTGGGGCGTCTCGTGGCAGATCACCCCGCGCGTGCTGACCGACGCGCTGGCCGCCGGCGGCGATGAGGCGAAACGTGCCTTCGATGCGATGATGGAGATGACCAGGATCGACGTTGCGGCCATCGAGGCGGCCCGGCGCGGTTGAGCCGCGCTTTCCTTCGCGCGTCGTCTGCGCCAAGATGCGGCCATGACCCAGAACCCCGCCGCCGATCGCCCCGCCCATGTCGCCATCGTCACCGTCTCGGACCGTGCCGCCAGCGGCGAATACGAGGACAAGGGTGGCCCGGGGGCCGAGGACTGGCTGCACGCCACCATCACCTCGCCCATGGACATCACGCGCCGCATCATCCCCGACGGGCGCGAGATCGTCGCGGATTGCCTGCGCGACCTTGCCGACGAACAGGGCGCCGACCTGATCCTGATCACCGGCGGCACCGGCCCGGCGCCACGCGACCAGACGCCCGAGGCGATGGCCGATGTCATCGAAAAGGAGTTGCCCGGCTTTGGCGAGGAGATGCGCCGCGCCAGCCTGCGCGAGGTGCCGACCGCCATCCTGTCGCGCCAGACGGCGGGCATCCGTGGCGCGACGCTGATGATCACCATTCCCGGCAAGCCCTCGGCCATCGCCACCTGCCTCGATGCGGTCTTTGCGGCGGTGCCCTATTGCCTCGACCTGATCGGCGCGGCCTATATCGAAACCGACCCGGCCCGCATCAAGGCGTTTCGGCCGAAGAAATAGGTCCAGCCCGCACCACCAGATCGGCGGGCAGCGATTCGCGCAGCACCAGCTCGGCATTGCCGAGGTCGTTTTCCAGATGCGCCATCACTTTGGCGGGCGAGCGGCCCAGCCCCTGCCAGCGGGCGGTCAGGCGGCGGCGTAATTCCTCCATCGGCACGTCCAGGATGACCGACAGGTCCCAAAGCCCGGCCAGTTCGCGCCAGGGGTCGCGGTCCAGCAGCAGGTAATTGCCCTCGACCACCACCAGCCGGGTTTCTGCCTCGACCCGGCCGGCGCCGGCGATGGCCAGGTCCAGCGCGCGGTCGAAGATCGGGTGGATCACCTCGCCCCCCGCCTTCAACCGCTGCACCAGCGCGACGAACCCTGCAGCGTCGAAGGTTTCGGGCGCGCCCTTGCAGCCGCGCAGCCCGTCCGCCTCCAGCAGCCGGTTGTCCAGATGGAACCCGTCCATCGGCACCAGCACCGCATCGTCGAGCCCCGCCGCCAACTGCGCGGCCAGGGTGGACTTCCCCGACCCGGGTGCGCCCAGGACCGCCAGCACCCGCCGCCCGGGCCCAAGTCCCGCAATCCGATCCAGTATTTCTTCCATGCAAGATATCCCCGGGAAGGCATAAGGGCGTTTGCGCGGTTCAGGCTGCCGTCGCCGCCTCTTCCGGCAGCTTGGCGCCGGTCATGAAGGCCACCGCATCCGACATGGAATAGTCGTCCGGCCGGATCACGCAGAGCCGCCGCCCCAGCCGGTGGATATGGATGCGGTCCGCCACCTCGAAGACATGCGGCATGTTGTGGCTGATCAGGATGATCGGGATGCCGCGCGAGCGCACGTCGCGGATCAGTTCCAGCACGCGGCGGCTTTCCTTGACGCCAAGTGCCGCCGTCGGCTCGTCCAGGATCACCACCTTTGACCCGAAAGCGGCTGCCCGCGCCACCGCGACGCCCTGGCGCTGGCCGCCGGAAAGCGTCTCGACCGCCTGGTTGATGTTCTGGATCGTCATCAGCCCCAGCTCGGTCAGCTTTTCGCGGGCGAACTTCTCCATCGCCGGGCGGTCCAGCTTGCGGAACCACTGGCCCATGATGCCCGGCTTGCGCAATTCGCGCCCCATGAACATGTTGTCGGCGATGGAAAGGGCAGGCGACATGGCCAGCGTCTGGTAGACGCATTCGATGCCATAGCCGCGCGCATCCAGCGGGCTGGCAAAGCGCACCGGCTTGCCCTCCAGCGTGATCTCGCCCTCGTCGGGCTGGACCGCGCCGGAAAGCGCCTTGATCAGCGAGGACTTGCCGGCGCCGTTGTCGCCGATGACGGCCAGGATCTCGCCCGGCAGCAGGTCGAAGTCGCAATGATCCAGCGCGGTGACCTTGCCATAGCGCTTGACCAGGCCACGGGCCTTCAGAAGCGGTTCCCCGGAAATGTTCGCGGTCATGCCGATGCCTTTCTGATCCATTGATCCACCGCCACGGCGAGGATGATGAGCAGGCCGATGAGGAAGAAGGTCCATTGCGGATCGGTGCCGACCATCTTGAGGCCCATCTCGAACACGCCGACGATCAGCGCGCCGAAGAACATGCCGACGATCGAGCCGCGCCCGCCGAACAGGCTGATCCCCCCGATTACCACGGCGGTGATGGACTGGATGTTGCCCAGCTGCCCGGTCGAGGCCGAAGGCGAGACCGAGCCGAAGCGGCCGATCATCACCCAGCCGGCGATGGCGCAGAAAAGCCCGGCCAGCGCATAGACCTGGATCAGCACCCGCTTGGTGCGCACGCCGGCCAGTTCCGCCGCTTCCGGGTCGTCGCCCACGGCATAGACATGGCGGCCCCAGGCGGTATGGCGCAGGACATAGGCGAGCAGGGCGACCAGCGCGACCATCAGGAAGACGGCATAGAGGACCTTCACCCCTCCGGGCTGGATGGAATAGCCCCAGAATTGCAGCGCCGGCGCCTCGGCAGCGATGGCCGAGGAGCGGATCGTCTCGTTCGCGGAATAGATGTAGTTCGCCGCCAGGATGATCTGCCAGGTGCCCAGCGTCACGATAAAGGGTGGCAGCTTGATGCGGGCGACCAGCCAGCCGTTGGCAAAGCCCATGGCCGTGCCCGCCGCCAGCCCCAGCGCGATGGCAAGCGGCGCCGGGATGCCGTAGCGAAAGGTGAACTGCCCCATCAGCACCGAGGAAAACACCGCGATGGCGCCGACCGAAAGGTCGATCCCGGCCGTCAGCACCACCAGCGACTGCGCGCAGCCCAGGATGCCGACGATGGCGATCTGTTGCAGGATGGTGGACAGCGTCACCGCCTTGAAGAAGTTCGGCGACAGCAGGCCGAAGACGACGATCGCCGCGACCAGCACGATCATCGGCACCGCCGAGGGCGTCATGTGCAACCAATGTTGCAGGCGCTTCAGGGCGGTTTTCTGTTCTTGGAACTCGGCAACCTTGTCCGAGGCGCCTTGCAGGCCCTCCTCGTAGCTGGCGGCCGTCTTTGCGTCGGATGACATGGACGGTCTTCCTCCCTTGCAAGACGCCACGCCGGGCGCCGCTGCCTGTGGCCAGGGCGGGACGATGTCCCGCCCTGCGGTTCAGTCGAGGCTCAGCCCCAGCAGAGCTCGGTGCCCTTGGCGCTGTCGATGGATTCGACGCCCTCGGCGGGCTTGTCGGTGACAAGCTGCACGCCGGTATCGACGAAATCCTTGCCCTCGGTCGGCTCGGGCCTGGTGCCGTCCTTGGCGAAGGCGGCGATGGCCTCGATCCCCCGCGACGCCATGTCCAGCGGATATTGCTGCGAGGTGGCGCCGATCACGCCGTCCTTGACGTTCTCCACGCCCGGGCAGCCGCCATCGACCGAGACGATCAGCACGTCGCCCTCGCGCCCGACGGCCTTCAGCGCCTCATAGGCTCCGGCGGCGGCGGGTTCGTTGATGGTATAGACCAGGTTGATGTCGGGATCCTTGGCCAGCAGCGTCTCCATCGCCTTCAGCCCGCCTTCCTCGTTGCCCGAGGTGACCTCGTGGCCGACGATGCGCGGATCGGTCTCGTCGCCCCATTTCTCGGGGTCGCCCAGTTCGACGCCGAAGCCCTGCAGGAAGCCCTGGTCGCGCAGCACGTCGACCGAAGGCTGCGAGATCGCCAGGTCCAGCAGGGCGATCCTGGCCTCGGCCGCCGCGTCGCCCATGGTGGCCTTGGCCCATTGGCCGATCAGCTCGCCTGCCTTGAAGTTGTCGGTGGCGAAGGTCGCGTCCGCCGCGTCGATCGGGTCCAGCGGCGTGTCCAGCGCGATGACCAGCAGCCCGGCATCCCGCGCCGCCTTGACCGAATCCACGATGGCCTTGGTGTCCGAGGCGGTGATCAGGATGCCCTTGGCGCCGTCGGCGATGCAGGCCTCGACCGCCGAAACCTGGCTTTCGTGATCGCCGTCGATGCGGCCGGCATAGGATTTCAGTTCGATCCCCAGTTCGGCGGCCTTGGCCTGCGCGCCTTCCTTCATCTTCACGAAAAAGGGGTTGGTGTCGGTCTTGGTGATCAGACAGGCACTGTCCGCCTGCGCCATGCCGGCGATCAGGGTCAGGGCCGAGCCCGCCAGCGCCGCGCGCAGCAGTTTGGTCTTGGTCATGATGTCCTTCCTCCTCTGGGCGGGTCTGACCGCCGCCTCCTTGCAAAAGGCTGCCGAAGAAACGGGGGCTTGTCAATAAATCAATTTCGTTGATTTATATGGAGGGGGAGGAAGCGATCATGCCGAACACCAATCCGGCGGCGACGCCGCAGGGGGTCCGCAGCCAGAACGAGCGGCAGATCCTGTGGTTGATTCGCCGCAATGGACCGATGCCGCGGGCCGCGCTGGCTCAGGCCACCGGCCTGTCGGCGCAGGCCGTCACCAACATCACGCGCGAGCTGATCGCCGCGGGCCTGCTGGATGCGGGGGGCGAGCGTCGGCGCGGCAAGGTGGGCCAGCCGCTGCTGCCGCTGGCGCTGGCACCGGAGGGGGCGCTGTTCCTGGGCCTCAAGGTCGGGCGCCGGGTGGCGGAACTGGTGCTGGTCGATTTCGCCGGCCGGATCCGGCAGATCCGGATGCTGCCCCATGCCTATCCGCATCCCGACGCGATTCGCGATTTCGCCATCGCCGGCGTGGCCGAGATCCTGGCGGGTCTGACCGATGCGCAACATGCGCGGCTGGCGGGCATGGGCATCGCCAGCCCCTTCTACCTGTGGGACTGGGCCGAGGAGATGCAGCCCTGGCGCGGCCGCGATCTGCGCACCGAACTGGCCGAGGCGCTGGACCTGCCGGTCTGGCTGGAGAATGACGGCTCCTGCGCCTGCGGGGCCGAGATGATGTTCGGCACCGACGAATTGCCGCAGGATTTCCTGTATTTCTACATCGCGCATTTCGCCGGCGGCGGCGTGGTGCTGGAGGGGCGGCTGCGGATGGGGCCATCGCGCAATGCCGGCGCGATGGGCTCTTATCCGGTGCCGGGCGGCCGGCAGGTGCTGGACGTTGCCTCGATCTCGGTGCTTGAGGCGGCGCTGGGCGGCGACCTGCCGCTGGATGATGCCGACTGGCAGGTGCCGCCGGCCATCGCCCGGGAATGGCTGGACGAATCGGCGCGGGTGCTGTCCCATGCGGCGCTGGGGGCAGTGGCGGTGCTGGACCTGCCGCTGGTGGTGATCGACGGTGCCATGCCGGCCGCCCTGCGGGCTGCGCTGGTCCAGGCGACCGCCGCCAGCCTGGCTGCGATGCGCCACCACGGCGTCACCTTGCCCGAGGTGCGCGCCGGAACCCTTGGCCGCCGCGCCCGCACGCTGGGGGCCGCGGCGCTGCCGCTTGGCGCGGGTTTTCTGCCGGGCGGCAGTTTCTCGGCCCCGCGACCGGGCCGGGACGGGCATGAAACCCGGGACGCGCGCCCGCGTTCCCGTGACGACAGGTGAAGAAAGGAAGGCGCGGCCATGGCCGACGATCCATACAAGGCGCTGGGGCTGGGCAAGAACGCCAGCCAGGACGACATCAAGAAGGCCTATCGCCGGATCGCCAAGACCGACCACCCGGACCTGAATCCCGACCCTGCCGCGCATGAACGCTTCAAGGCCGCTTCCTCGGCCTATGACCTGCTCAAGGACCCCGAACAGCGTGCCCGTTTCGACCGGGGCGAGATCGATGCCCAGGGGCAGGAGCAGCCGCAGCGGCATTACTATCGCGAATATGCCGAATCGGGCGACAATCCTTATCGCCAGCATCACGGTTTCGACGATCTGTCCGACGTGTTCTCGGACCTGTTCGGCGGGCGCGGCGGCGGCGGTGGAGGGCGGCGCGGCGGTGCGCGCAGCTTCGACATGCGCGGTCCCGACCAGCGATTCACGCTGGAGATCGACTTCATGACCGCGGCGCGCGGCGGCTCGACCCGGATCACCATGCCCGACGGCAGCGTGCTGGAGGTCAAGATCCCCGAGGGCGCGCATGACGACCAGGTGATCCGGCTGCGCGGCAAGGGCGGCCCCGGCATGGGCAATGGCGAGCCGGGCGATGCGCTGCTGACCCTGATCGTGGCCGAGGATCCCGACTGGCACCGGGACGGCAACGACGTGGAAACCACGCTGCCCATCACCATCGACGAGGCGGTGCTGGGCGGCAAGGTCGAGGCGCAGACCATCGACGGCCCGGTCATGCTGACCGTTCCGCGCGGCGCCAGTTCCGGCCGCAAGCTGCGCCTGAAGGGGCGCGGCATCAAGGGCGCGGACGGGCGGCGCGGCGACCAGCATGTCGTCTTGAAGATCGTCATGCCGCCCCAGATCGACAGCGAATTGGCGCGCTTCATGGAGGACTGGCGCCAGAACCATGCCTATGATCCGAGGAGGGGAAAATGACCCAGCCCCATTACACCCTGACCCAGACGCTGGAGTCGGTCGGGGGCCTGACGTCCGAGCAACTGGAACGCTATATCAGCGCCGGCGTCGTCGTGCCGGTGCAATCCGAACAGGGTCCGCTGTTTCGCGAGATCGACCTGGCGCGGCTGAACCTGGTCGTCGATCTGGCCGAGGGCTATCATCTCGACGAAGAGGCGCTGGCCCTGGTGCTGTCGCTGGTCGACCAGTTGCACGGGCTGCGCGGCGACATGCGGGCGATCCTGGATGCCGTGGCGCGCGAGCCGGTCGAGACGCGGGTGCGGCTCAAGGCAGCGATCCGCGAGGTGCGGGTGGTGACGCGTTAATCCGCCGGTCGGCGGGCGGGCAGTTCGGCCATGATGGCCAGCCGCTCGGCCTCGGTCATGCGGCCCCAACCCGCGATCTCGTCGATGCTGCGCAGGCAGCCGGTGCAAAGCCGGCTGGCCGGGTCGATGCGGCAGATATCGACGCAGGGGGTCGAGGGCTTCATTCCGTCCGGCCCAGGAAGCGCAGCCGGTCCAGCGCGCCTTGCAGGATATAGCCGGCCGCCACCTGGTCGATGACCTCGGCGCGGCGCTTGCGCGAGGTATCCCCCTCCAGCAGCGCCCGTTCGGCCGCGACCGTCGAAAGCCGCTCGTCCCAGAAGGTGATCGGCAGCGGCGTCAGCCGCTCCAGGTTGCGGGCAAAGGCGCGGGTCGATTGCGCCCGCGGTCCCTCGCTGCCGTCCATGTTGCGCGGCAGGCCCAGCACCAGCCCGACCAGCGCCCGGTCCTGCACGATTTTCAGCAGCGCCTGCGCATCGGCGGTGAATTTCGTGCGCCGGATCACCGTCAGCGGCGAGGCGACGCCGCGCAGCCCGTCGCTGACCGCGACGCCGATGGTCTTGGTGCCCAGGTCCAGCCCGGCCACGGCGCCGGTGCGGGGCAGGGCCTCGGCGAAGGTTTCGACGTTCTCGCAGATCATTCCAGCCCGGCCTGTCTTGCCGCCGCCTCGATCACCTCCAGCCCCGTGGGGTCGCCGGCGAACAGCTTGCGCGCTTCGCCCAGGATATCGGCGGCATGGTCCTTTTGCCCGATCACCGGCAGGGACGAGATCAGCCGCGCCCATTCCTCGGGCGTGCCCCCCTGCGTGGCAAGCCGGGTCTCCAGCCCCTTGACCATGCCCTCGACCATCTGCTGGCGCTCTTCGGCCGTCATATCCTCGGCCGCGGCCATGGCATCGGCATCCGGGCCGGGCATGGCGGGCAGGCTGGGCATGCCCGGCGTGCCGGAGGCGGCGGGTTCGGGCGGGGTATAGTCCGGGTGGCCGGCGAACCAGGCCAGGTCCTGGATCGAGCCGCGGATCGGCGCGATCCAGGGCGCGTCCTCCGGCCCCTCGGCCAGCAGCCGGGCCCAGACCGGAAAGGCCTGGTCGGGGCGGCCGTTCTGCAGGTGCAGCAGCCCTGCCATGAAGCGCGCCTGCGGATTGCGGGCATCGCGCGCCAGCGCCCGGGCCACGGCCTCTTCGCCGTCGCGGGTGATGATGCCGCCCGCCGCCTCGATCGTCAGGCCGGCCAGCCGCGACAGGTCCTCGGCGCTGGCCTCGTCGCCGCGCAGGGCGACCAGCCGGCGCTGCGCATCCTTGGCGGCGACCAGATTGCCCAGCCGCTCCTCGTGCTCGGCCAGAAGCTCAAGCCCGCGCGGGTCGTTGGGATTCTTCTGCACCGCCTCGCGCAGCCGCTCGATCAGCAGGACATAATCGGCGTCCGGTTCGGGGCGTGCGGGTCTGGGGGTCTGCGCCTCGGCCTCGGCCTGGCTGGGGCGGCTGTCGTAAAGCGCCTGCGCCTGGGCGATGCGTTCCGCGATGGGGGCATCGGGGCGGTCGGGCTGGCCAAGGCGCTGATAGGTCAGGAAGGCGCCGCCCAGCAGCAGGGCCAGCCCCACCAGAGCCGCCCAGCCGCCGGCGCTGCGCCGGGTGCTGCCGGTGCGTTCCAGCGCGCGGTCGGCGGCCAGCACCTTGCGCCCGATCTCGATCCGCAGCCGTTCGGCATCCGCCGCGTCGATCACGCCGCGTTCCAGATCGCGCTCGACCTCGCGCAGTTGGTCGCGATAGATTCGCAGGTCATAGGCGGCTGCGGGCTCAGCCCCCTCGTCCTGCCGGCGCAGAAGCGGCGCGGCGATGGCCACGGCCACCACCCCCGCCAGTGCGGCGCAGATGATCCAGAACATCGGCTTCCTCTCTTTGGCTGGCCCGGTGATAGCGGTTTTCGGCAGGGCGAGAAAGTCAAAGCCCTGCGACAAATCGCGAACCGGCTGCGGGACATCTGCGCCGGGTTCTGACGCAATTCGACAATCGGCCCGTCGCAACGCGGCTTGCCCGAAAACCGCCCTCGCTTCACTCTGCAAGGGTCGAGTCGCAAGAGGTTCCGCCATGCCCGCATCTGCAAGTTCCAGCACCGGCCGCTATTCGGTCTTCGCCATCGCGCGCGAGGCGATGCGGCTGCATACCGGCTGGAAACGCGCCTGGGCCAGTCCCGAGCCCAAGAAGAAATACCAGGTCGTCATCGTCGGCGCCGGCGGCCATGGCCTCGCCACCGCCTATTACCTGGGCAGGAACTTCGGCATCACCGATGTCGCGGTGATCGAAAAGGGCTGGCTGGGCGGCGGCAATACCGGCCGCAACACCACCATCATCCGCTCGAACTATCTGCAGGATCCTTCGGCGGCGATCTATGACAAGGCGCTGAAGCTCTATGAGAATCTGTCCCAGGACCTGAACTACAACATCATGTTCAGCCCGCGCGGCCTTCTGATGCTGGCGCAGACCGAGCATGAGGTGCGCGGCTACAAGCGCACGGTCTACGCGAACCAGTTGCAGGGTGTGGCGACCGAATGGGTCAGCCCCAAGCGCATCAAGGACATGTTGCCGATCATCAATATCGAGGGGCCGCGCTATCCGGTCCTGGGCGGGCTCTATCAGGAGCGCGGCGGCACCGCGCGGCACGATGCCGTGGCCTGGGGCTATGCCCGCGCCTGCTCGGCCATGGGCATGCACATCATCCAGAACTGCGAAGTGACGGGGGTCGAGACCCAGGGCGGTCAGGTCGTCGCGGTGAACACCGGCAAGGGCCGGATCGAATGCGACAAGCTGGCGCTGATCGCCGCCGGGCACAGCTCGGTGCTGGCCGAGATGGCCGGCTTCCGCCTGCCCATCGAATCGCTGGCGCTGCAGGCGCTGGTTTCCGAGCCGATCAAGCCCTGCTGCGACATCGTCATCATGGCCAACACCGTCCACGGCTACCTGTCGCAATCCGACAAGGGCGAGATGGTGATCGGCGGCGGCACCGACGGCTTCAACAACTATACCCAGCGCGGTTCCTGGCACCATGTCGAAGAAACGGTGCGTGCGCTGATCGAGACCTTCCCGATGCTCTCGCGGCTCAAGATGCTGCGGCAATGGGGCGGTATCGTGGACATGACCGGCGACCGCTCGCCGATCCTGTCGACCACGCCGGTCGGCAACATCTTCGTCAACTGCGGCTGGGGCACCGGCGGTTTCAAGGCCATCCCCGGCTCGGGCTGGGCCATGGCCGAGCTGGTCGCCAAGGGCCAGCCCGGCCCGCTGGCCGCCGATTTCGGGCTCAGCCGCTTTGCCGAAGGCCGCTTCATCGACGAAAGCGTCGCCGCGGGGGTGGCGCATTGATGGGCGGTGCGGGCATGATCCTGCCGGCAACCCCGGGTTTTGGCCCGATTTTTGCCCATCCCGCTCCGGCCGCAGAAAATTCCCTGCAACCTATGGGAAACTCTTTCTTGTTTGGTGAATTGTTTAGTTACGTCACCATGACCAAGGAGCTTTCTTCATGGCCGAACAGAACAAGAGCAACCTCTGGCTCATCGTCGGCGTCGTCGTCGTCGTGCTGGTCGTCATTTACTGGTTCGTGTCCTCGGGCACCGAGCCGACTGCGACCGAACCGCCGGCCGCGCCGGCCGTCTCGTCCGAACCCGCGCCTGTTGACGACGGCGCTGTCTCGGTCGAACCGCCGGTCGACGCTGCTCCGGCTGATCCCGCTGCTCCGGCTCCGGCCGAGCCTGCGGCGCCTTCCACCAACTAAGGCGCTTGTCCCGGCGTCTTCGGACGCCCCTTCTCCCGAGGGCCGGGGGGCGTTTCGCCCCTCGGTTCCTTGCCATGCCGTGCCGCGCCGCCATCCGGGCCCGGCATCCCTGCGACTGAACGCGCAGCCCTATTCCCCTGCGCAAGCCGCCCCCGCGATCCGCGCCAGCCGCAGCGGCCTTGCGTATCTGCGGGCGAGTCCCGGCCGCGGGTTTCCCGACGCCTCCCAGCTTTCCATCGACCTTCTGCGCGTCCGGCCGTCCATCGGGACGCCGGCCTGCCTGCGCGACCTGCCGCCCAAGGAGTGATCCATGCTGACCCTGACCTGTCCCTATTGCGGCATCGCGGCCGAGGAAACCGAACTCCAGCCCGGCGGCGAGGCGCATCTGAAGCGCTTTGGCCCCGGCTCGACGGATGCGGAGTTCGAGGCCTATCTTTTCGCCCGCAAGAACCCCAAGGGGGTGCATTTCGAACGCTGGCGCCATGCCTATGGCTGCGGCAAGTGGTTCATGGCCGCGCGCGACACGGCGACGCTTCAGGTCTTTGGGACCTACAGCGCCCAGACCCCGCATCCCACGCCCGAGATCGTCGCCGCCATCCAGGCGCATCGCCCGGACTGGCAGCCCGACTGGCTGGCCGAGCCCACGACCCAGACCCCTGCTGACACTTCCGCCGAAAGCCTGAACGCATGACCGAGACCGGACCCTTTCGCCTGCCGCGCGGCGGCCGCCTGATCGACCGCGCCTATCAGTTGCCCTTTCGCTTCGACGGCCGCCAGATGCGCGGGGTCGCGGGCGACACGCTTGCCTCGGCCTTGCTGGCGAACGGCCAGCTGATGATGGGCCGCAGCTTCAAGTATCACCGCCCGCGCGGCCCCATCGCCTCGGGTGCCGAAGAGCCGAACGCGCTGCTCGGCCTGGGCCAGGGCGGCCGGTTCGAGCCGAACCAGCGCGCCACCACCACGCCGCTGGTTGGCGGCATGGTCACCGCCAGCCAGAACGCCTGGCCCAGCCTGAACGCTGATATCGGCGCGATCAACAACTGGCTCTATCGCTTCTTCCCGGCGGGCTTCTACTATAAGACCTTCATGCATCCGCGCCCGTTCTGGAAGCATGTGTTCGAGCCGATCATCCGCCGCTCGGCCGGCCTGGGCAAGGCGCCGACCGAGGCCGACCCGGACAAATACGAACAGGCCTATGCCCATGTGGATGTCGTGGTCGTCGGCGGCGGCATCGCCGGGCTGACCGCGGCGCGCGACGCGGCCCGCGCCGGCAGGTCGGTCTGGCTGGTCGAGCAGACCCCGCATTTCGGCGGCCGCACCCCCACCGACCATGCCGACGGCCAGGCCCGCGTCGACGCGTTGCTGGCGGAACTGCAGGGCATGGCCAACGTCACCCTGCGTCGCTCGACCCAGGCGACGGGGCTTTACGACCATGGCTATCTGCTGGTGCGGGAATCGCTGGCCGATCACGACCCGAACGCCGGCATTCCGCGCCAGCGCCTGTGGCGCATCCGCGCCGGCCATGTGGTCGTCGCCACCGGCGCGCTGGAACGGCCGCTGAGCTTTGCCGGCAACGACGTGCCGGGCGTGATCCTGGCCTCGGCCGTGCGCGACTACATCAACGATTACGGCGTCGCGCCGGGCCGCAGGATCGTCGTGGTGACCAATAACGACGACGCCTATCGCACCGCGCTGGTGGCGCTGGATGCGGGGCTGGACGTGGCCGCGGTGATCGATGCCCGCAGCACGGCCGAGGGCGCATTGCCCGCGGCGGTGCGCGCGCGGGGCGTGCGCGTGCTGACCGGCAGCGCCATCGCCGGCGTCAAGGGCGGCCACGGCGTCGAGGCGGTCAAGCTTTGCGCGCATTCCGGCTCGGGTCAGGTCACCGAAACCATCGATGCCGATTGCGTCGCCATGTCCGGCGGCTGGTCCCCGGTGGTGCATCTGTGGAGCCATTGCGGCGGCAAGCTGAACTGGTCCGACGCGCAGTCGATGTTCGCCCCGGACCCGAACCGCCCGCCGACCGGCGCGGACGGCAAGGCGATGGCAAGCTGCGTGGGTGCGGCGGCGGGCGACCTGCTGGTCCCGGAACTGACCGGCGCGCAGGCGGAATCGGCCACCATGCCGGTCTGGGTCATGCCGGCCCACGCCACGCGCAAGATGAAATTCAAGATGTGGCTCGACTTCCAGAACGACGTGAAGGTCTCGGATGTCGAACTGGCCGCGCAGGAAGGCTATCACAGCGTCGAGCATACCAAGCGCTACACCACGCTGGGCATGGCGACCGACCAGGGAAAGGTAAGCAATATCAATGGCCTCGCCGTTCTGTCCAATGCGCTGAACCAGCCGATCCCGGCCACGGGCACGACGACCTTCCGCCCGCCCTATACGCCGCTGACCCTGGGCACCATCGCCGGCGAGGCGCGGGGCGAGATCTTCCAGCCCTTGCGCAAGACGCCCATGCATGGCTGGCACGAAGCGCAGGGCGCGTTCTTCGAGCCGGTCGGCCATTGGCGCCGCCCCTATTGCTATCCGAAGGGCAGCGAAAGCCATGGCGACGCGGTGGCGCGCGAGATCCGGGCGGTGCGCGCCTCGGTCGGCACGCTCGACGCCTCGACGCTGGGCAAGATCATCGTCAAGGGGCCCGATGCGGGCAGGTTCCTCGACATGATGTATACCGGCATGATGTCCAGCCTGCCCATCGGCAAGTGCCGCTATGGCCTGATCTGCAGCGAGAACGGCTTTCTCATCGACGACGGCGTGGCCGCGCGGCTGTCCGAGGACACCTGGCTTGTCCACACCACCACCGGCGGCGCCGAGCGCATGCACGGCCATTTCGAGGACTGGCTGCAATGCGAATGGTGGGACTGGAAGGTCTGGACCGCCAACGTCACCGAGCAATGGGCGCAGGTCGCCGTGGTCGGCCCCAAGGCCCGCGTGCTGCTGGAACGGCTGGGCGGCAAGATCGACCTTTCGCCCGAGGCGCTGCCCTTCATGGGCTGGATCGAGGGCGAGATCGCCGGCATCCCCGCCCGCGTCTATCGCATCAGCTTTTCGGGCGAGCTCAGCTTCGAGGTGGCGGTGCCGGCGAACCGGGGCCTGGAGCTTTGGGAAAAGCTGCATGAGGCCGGCCGCGACCTGAACGTCACTCCCTACGGCACCGAGGCCATGCACGTCATGCGCGCCGAAAAGGGGTTCATCATGATCGGCGACGAAACCGACGGCACGGTGATCCCGCAGGATCTGGGCATGTCCTGGGCGATCAGCAAGAAGAAGGCCGACTATATCGGCAAGCGCGCGCAAGAGCGCAGCTTTATGACCGATCCCGGCCGCTGGAAGCTGGTGGGCCTGGAAAGCCTGGATGGACGGGTGCTGCCCGACGGCGTCTATGCGGTCGATCAGGGCGCGAATGCCAACGGCCAGCGCAAGGTGCAGGGCCGCGTGACCTCGACCTACATGTCGCCGACCCTGGACCGGCCCATCGCCATGGGGCTGGTGCGGCAGGGCCCCGAACGCATGGGCGAGGTGCTGGAGTTCCCCGTCGCGGGTCAGGAAAGCTACAAGGCGCGGATCGTCGATCCGGTCTTCTACGACAAGGAAGGGAGCCGGGCGAATGGCTGAGGCACTGGCAAGGATCTCGCAGGTGCAGGACTGGGGCATGATCCAGATCCGCGCCGACCTGACACGCGCGGGCGATGCCATCGCCGAGGCGGCAGGGGTTGCGCTGCCCGGACAGGGCCGCATCACCACCGACGGCAGCCGGACCCTGGGCTGGATGTCGCCGGACGAGCTGTTGCTGGTGCTGCCCCGGGCCGAGACGGCCGAGGCGCTGGCCGCGTTGCAGGACGCGCTTGCGACCGAGCATGCGCTGGTGCTGGATGTCAGCGACATGCGCGCGGTGTTCCGCATCCAGGGCGCCAAGGCGCTGGACGTGCTGATGAAGCTGTGCCCGGCCGATCTGGCGGCGATGCCCCAGGACGGGCTGCGCCGCACCCGCGCGGCGCAGGTCGCCTGCGGCATCTGGCGCGAGGCGGACGGCTATGTGCTGATCGGCTTTCGCTCGGTCACCGACTACCTGCGCGGCATCCTGACCGGCGCGGCGGTGCCGGGCACGCAGCTCGACCCGCGCTAGGGCCGCGCCGGGGCTTGTGGCTGCGGCAGGGCGGCGTATGGATGGAGGGTGAAATTCCATCCGGTTGATTCCATGCGTTCCGCCCTGCTTCTGCCCGCCCTTCTGCTTGCCGGCCTCGTGATGCCGGTTCCCGCCGTCCGGGCGCAGGACTGGGGGCAAGAGCCGCCGGTGGTGATGATGTGCCAGATGGTCGATGAAAGCGGCACCGGCTGGGTGCCCGAGTTCATCATGCTGACCCGCCAGACCGCCGGCCCGCGCCAGGGCCGGATCGAGGTTTTCGACCCGATCCTGCAACGGCTCGTCGGCCAGCCGATCGAGGCGCGGATCACCACCGACGACCGCACCAGCCGCAGCTATGGCTGGGCGCTGGCCGGGGTGCGCAATGCCTCGGGGCAGCGGACCGACCGGCTGGACTATCGGCTGACGGTGCAAAAGGCCGATGGCAGCGCGCGGGTGACGGCGACGGCGCTTGGCTACGACAACGTCATGACCGGAACCGGGGTCTGCGGCTCTCCCGGCGGTGGATAGGGCAGGAACCCGCGCCGCGTTGAAGGCGTTTAGCGGCCGACAGGGCTTTTCCCCGTTTGGCAGCTGTGCCAGAACAACAATCCGAAACCGTTGGAAAGGAAATCGAAAATGGCCTTCACGCTTCCCGATCTTCCCTATGCTCACGACGCGCTGGCTGCTGGCGGCATGTCCAAGGAGACGCTGGAATACCACCACGACAAGCACCACAAGGCCTATGTCGACAAGCTGAACGAGCTGGTGGCAGGCACCGAATGGGAAGGCAAGAGCCTCGAGGACATCGTCAAGGGCACCTACCAGTCGGGCGCCGTGGCGCAGAACGGCATCTTCAACAATGCCAGCCAGCACTGGAACCATGCCCAGTTCTGGGAAATGATGGGCCCGAACCCCGGCGCCATCCCGGGCGAGCTGGAAAAGGCCCTGACCGAAGCCTTCGGTTCGGTGGACGAATTCAAGAAGAAATTCGCCGAGGCCGGCGTCGGCCAGTTCGGTTCGGGCTGGGCCTGGCTCGTCAAGGACAAGGACGGCAGCCTGAAGGTCACCAAGACCGAGAACGGCGTGAACCCGCTTTGCTTCGGCCAGACCGCGCTTCTGGGCTGCGACGTGTGGGAGCACAGCTATTACATCGACTTCCGCAACGCCCGGCCGAAATACCTGGAAAATTTCCTGAACAACCTGGTGAACTGGGAAAACGTGGCCTCGCGCCTCTGATCCCCGGCAAGGCATCGCATCAAGGCCCGCCCCGACCGGCGGGCCTTTTCCATGGCGCGCACCCCTCGCGGCGGAATGGGGATGCGGCCGGCCTCATCCGGCGCTAGGCTTGGCCCGATGCGCGAGGATGAAGAGATGAAACCGCTGCTGCCCGCCCTTTGCCTTGGCCTGATCCCCCTTGCCGCGCCGGCGCAGGATGCGGCGCTGGCGGTCCATGACGGCTATGCCCGCGCCGCCAATCCCCGATCCGGCGCCGCCTTCATGGTGATCGAGAATCGCGGCGCCGCTGCCTGCACGCTTTCCTCGGTCGCCTCGGACGCGGCCGAGCGCGCAGAGCTGCACACGCATCGCGACGAAGGGGGCGTGATGCGGATGGTCAAGGCCGATCCGATCCAGATCCCCGCCGGTGCCCGGCACGAATTGGTGCGGGGCGGTGATCATGTGATGCTGATGGGACTGAAGCATCCGCTTGCGGATGGCGATCAGCTGGCGCTGACGCTGGATTTCGGTTCCTGCGGCGAGGTTCAGGCCCACCTGCCGGTGGACAACAAGCGCATGCCCGGCCACGCGCATTAGCGGCGGGCTTCGGCCTTTTCGATCAGCGCCTCGACCTTGGGGCCCAGCGATCGCACGATCAGGCCGACGCCCTTGGCCGAGGCATGCAGCCCGTCGGGTTGCAGCATGGCCTTGTAGCCGTCGCCCGGCAGGTCGAAAAGCGGCTGGTACAGGTTCTCCATCAGCAGGGCATCGTGCTGCGTGGCCATGCGCGGCCAGATCCCGGCCCAGTCGCGGCGCAGGGGGTCGTCGTGGTCGGGCGAGGCGATGCCGACCAGCAGCAGCGGCCGGCCGCCCCTGCCGGCCTGGCCCAGGATCGAATCCAGGTTGCCCTCGACCATCTGCGGGGCAAAGCCCATCAGCAGGTCGTTGCCGCCCAGCTCGACGATCACCGCATCGGGCTTGTGGCGGGCCAGCGAATAGCCGATCCGCACCCGCCCGCCCGCCGTGGTGTCGCCCGAGAGCCCGCCGTTCAGCACCAGCACGTCATGGCCGCGTGCCCTCAGCCAGTCCTGCAATTGCGGCACCAGCCCGTCCTTGCGGGGCAGGCCGTAGCCTTCGGTCAGGCTGTCGCCGAAGGCCAGGATGCGCAGCGGCGTCGCTGCCGCCGGCATGGCCGCAAGGGCCAGGATCAGGACAAGGGTTCTCAGCATCATGCGGCACGCCTCAATCGCAACGCGTTACTGACCACGAAGACCGAGGAAAGCGCCATCGCCCCGGCCCCCAGCATGGGTGACATCTGCGGCCCGCCAAAGGGCACCAGCGCCCCCATGGCCACGGGAATCAGGGCGACATTGTAGCCGAAGGCCCAGAACAGATTCTGCCGGATATTGCGCATGACGCTGCGTGACAGGCGGATAGCCCGCGCGACACCCATCGGATCGCCGCCGACCAGCACCACCTCGGCCGATTCGATGGCGACGTCCGTGCCGGTGCCGATGGCGATGCCGGTTTCGGCCGCGGCAAGCGCCGGGGCGTCGTTGATGCCGTCGCCGACAAAGACCGTGCCGCCCCCCATCTCGCGGATGGCGGCCAGCTTGCCTTCGGGCAGGACGCCCGCCGTCACCGTGTCGATGCCCAGCTTGCGCCCGACCGCCTCGGCCGTGGCCTGCACGTCGCCCGAGATCATCGCGGTTTGCAGGCCAAGCGCGTGCAACGCGGCGATGGTTTCTGCCGCCTCGGGGCGGATCGGATCGGCCAGCGCCATGGCCGCGGCGTGCCGGCCGTCCACTGCCAGATGCACGGGGGTCGCGCCGTTCGCCGCCCAGCCCTCGGCCGCGGCGATCATTGTGGGCGAGGGGGTGATGCCGGCCTCGGTCAGCGCGGCGGCATTGCCGATAAGCAGCGCCCGCCCCTCGACCCGCGCCGAAAGTCCGCGCCCTACCGCGGCCTGAACCGCCTCGGCCGGGGGCAGGTCCAGCCCCTTGTCGCGGGCGGCGCCGACGATGGCGGCCGCCAGCGGATGCTCGGAACGCGCCTCGGCAGCGGCGGCAAGGCGCAGGGCGTCCAGGGGCTCGATGTCCTCGGCCTCGATGGCGGTCAGGGCGGGTGCTCCCTGGGTCAGCGTGCCGGTCTTGTCCAGGGCGACGATGCGCGCCTCGGCCAGCCTTTGCAGCGCGTCGCCGCGCCGGAACAGCACGCCCAACTCGGCGCCGCGCCCGGTGCCGACCATGATCGAAACCGGCACCGCCAGCCCCATGGCGCAGGGGCAGGCGATGATCAGGACCGAGATCGCCGCGACCAGCGCCTGTCCCAGCGAGCCGGCGAAGATCATCCACAGCACGAAGGTCAGCAGCGCCAACCCGATCACCACCGGGACGAAGACCGCGGTGATCCGGTCCACCAGCGCCTGCACCGGCAGCTTGGTGGCCTGCGCGTCCTCGACCATGCGGATGATGCGGGCCAGCACCGTGTCGCCGCCGGTCGCGGTCACGCGATAGGCCAGTGCTGCATTGCCGTTCACCGTGCCGCCGGTGACCGTGTCGCCGGGCTGCTTGGCGACCGGGACCGGCTCGCCCGTCAGCATGGATTCGTCGATGACGCCGCTGCCTTCGGTCAGCACGCCGTCCACGGCCACCCGTTCGCCGGGGCGCAGGTGCACGATGTCGCCGGGGCGCAGTTCGGCCACCGGGATTTCCACGATCCGGCCGTCGCGCTGGACATGGGCGCTGTCGGGGGCCAGTTCGATCAACCGGCGGATGGCGTCGCCGGCGCGGCCCTTGGCGCGCGCCTCCAGCCAGCGGCCCAGCAGGATCAGCGTGACGATGACGGCGGCGGCCTCGAAATAGACATGCACCGAATCCGCCGGCAGCACGCCTGGTGCAAAGGTCGCCACGGTCGAGTAAAGCCACGCCGCCGAGGCGCCAAGCGCGACAAGGCTGTTCATCTCGGGCGCGCGGCGCATGAGCGCGGGAAAGCCGACGCGGAAGAACACCCGTCCCGGCCCGGCCAGGACGGCGGTGGTCAGCAGGAACTCCAGCACCCAGAGCGTCTGTTGGCCAAGCGCCATGTGCAGCCAGTGATGGAAGGCCGGAAAGGCATGGCCGCCCATCTCGGCGACAAAGACCGGCAGGGTCAGCACCAGCGCGACCAGGAAGTTGCGCTTCATGCTCGCCGCATCGCCGCCATGGTCGTGCATGTGATGGCCGGCCTCGGCCTGCAGCTCGGCGGGATAGCCCTTGGCGGTCACGGTATCGGCCAGCGCCTGCGGCGAGACGCCGGGCGAATGATGGATGGTGGCGCTGGCGGTGGCCAGGTTGACCTGCGCCGAGGTCACGCCGGGCAGCGCCGCCAGCGCCTTTTCGACGCGGCCCACGCAAGAGGCGCAGCTCATGCCCTCGATGCTCAGGCGGGTTTCAAGCGGTGCGGCGGGATAGCCGGCGCCCGCCAGCGCCTCGACGGCGCGGGGCAGGGCCTCGGGCGCGGTCAGGCGGAAATGCGCCCGGCCGGTGGCCAGGTTGACCCGCGGCTCTTCGACGCCCGGCACGGCGGCCAACGCCTTTTCGACGCGGCCCACGCAAGAGGCGCAACTCATGCCGGTGACGGTCAGCTCGGCATCGTTCTGGTGATGTTTCATCGGATTGTCCTGTCAGAATGGCGAAAAAGACGCGATTCAGACAGGGATCGGCGGAGCCTGCGGATATTGCGGCGGATGGTGCAGGATCTGCCCGGGCTGCGGCCCGTCGCCTGGTTCCCGGCGCCAGCGCAGCGGATGGCCGTCGCCGGCCAGCACGGGGCGGGCCAGATGCGGACGGGCCGCGACATGGCAGCGGCACCCGCGCCCGCCCCGGCCCCGGCACAGATGCGGGGCGCGCGTGGCGGCCCGGCGCGGCGGGCGGGGAATGGCGGCACAGGTCGCACAGGTCATGGCGGGGGGTCCTTTCCCGATGCAAGCTAGGCACGCTTGCCGCGCGTTTCAACCGCGTCACGGCGCTTTGAGTTGATCCCGGGCGCCCAAGCGGTTAGGCGCATGATCAAGAAACGCAAGGATTCAGGACGGACAGATGAACCGCAGACAGATGCTGATGGCCGCCTTGCCGCTGGTGGCCGTGCCCTCGCTGGCTCTGGCACAGGCGCAGCCCGCGGCGCTGACCACGCAGGCCGAGCCCAAGCGCGACCCCTATGCCCCGACCGAAGTCTCGATCCGCAACGATTTCGAGGTCGGCAGCATCGTCGTGGTCTCGAAGGACTTCTTCCTTTACCACGTCGTTGCACCGGGCCGGGCGGTCCGCTACGGCGTCGCCGTCGGCAAGGCTGAACTGGTCTGGAAAGGCCGCGCCACCGTCGGGCGCAAGACCGAATGGCCCAGCTGGACCCCCACGCCGGCGATGATCAAGCGCAATCCCGGGCAATATGCCCGCTGGGCGGACGGCATGCCGGGCGGCCCGACCAACCCGCTGGGTGCGCGGGCGCTGTATCTTTACGACGCCAAGGGCAACGACACCTCGATCCGCATCCACGGCACGACCGAGCCGAACTCGATCGGCCGCGCCGTCTCGAACGGTTGCATCCGCATGCGCAACGAGGCGGTGATGGACCTGTTCGAGCAGGTGCCAATCGGCACGCCGGTCTATGTCTACTAAGTGGACATCCGCCTGAAATCGCTGTCGGATCCGGCGCTGTCCGGGTTCGACACCATCATCGACACGCGCTCGCCCCTCGAATTCGCCGAGGATCATTTGCCGGGCGCGATCAACCTGCCGGTGCTCTCGGACGAGGAGCGCGTGCAGGTCGGCACGATCTACAAGCAGGTCTCTCCCTTCGATGCCCGCAAGCTGGGCGGTGCCATGGTCGCCGCCAATGCCGCGCGCCATATCGCCGGGCCGCTGGCCGGTTTCGGCGGTGGCTGGCGGCCGCTGGTCTATTGCTGGCGCGGCGGGCAGCGCTCGGGCGCCTTTGCCACCATCCTCCAGCAGATCGGCTGGCGGGTCGGGCGCATCGAGGGCGGCTACAAGGCATGGCGGGCGCTGGTGGTCGAGCGCGTCACTGCAGCCGTCGCTGCCCCGGTGGTGGTGCTGGACGGCAATACCGGCAGCGCCAAGACCGAGATCCTGCACCGCCTCGCCGCCCGGGGCCATCAGGTCATCGACCTTGAGGGGCTTGCGAACCACCGCGGCAGCCTGTTCGGCGCCATGCCGGGCGGCCAGCCCAGCCAGAAGCTGTTCGAATGCCGCCTTGCCATGGCGCTTGAGGCGCTGGACCCCGGCCGGCCGCTGCTGGTCGAGGCGGAAAGCTCGCGCATCGGCGACCTGAACCTGCCGCGCGGCATCTGGCAGGCGATCGTCGCCGCGCCGCGCCTCCGCCTTGCCGTCCCGGTCGAGGCCCGCGCCGCCTATACCGCCCGCGCCTATGCCGATACCTGCGCCGATCCCCAGGCAGTGGCGCGGATCGTGAACCTGCTGCGCCCGCTGCACCCGGCCGACCGGATCGAAGCCTGGCTGCGCATGATCGCTGCCGCCGACTGGAGCGGGCTGGCCGAAGGGCTGATGCGCGACCATTACGACCCGCGCTATGAAAGGCACCGCGCGCGCCATGACGACGGTCGCGGCCCGGTGGTGGCGCTGGACGGCCTGGACGACCTGGATGCCGCAGCGGCGCGGGTCGAGGCGGCGCTGGCGGGCCTGACCTTGCCAGGGCCGGCGCCGGCGGCAAGCCCGGTCGCCTCCGGCGGGAGTATTTGAAGAACGGTGAAGCGGGGGTCAGGCGCCCTGGCCGAGAAAGCGGCGCAGGATGCGTTCCAGCTTGGCTGCGCCCAGCGGCGCCATGGCCTTGGTATGCTCGTGGCTGATCGATTCGTCCGAAAGACCCGCGCCCATGTTGGTGATGACCGAGACGGCGGCGCAGCGAAGGCCCAGGAAGCGCGCCAGGATCACCTCGGGCACGGTGGACATGCCGACCGCATCGGCGCCCAGCACCCGGGCGGCGCGGATCTCGGCCGGGGTCTCGAAGCTAGGCCCCGAGAACCAGCAGTAGACCCCCTCGGGCAGCGCGATCCCCTCTGCCTTGGCGGCGGCCTTCAGACCGGCGCGGATCGCCGGATCATGCGCATCGGTCATCGGCACGAAGCGCGCCTCGCTGGCTTCGCCGATCAGCGGGTTGGTGCCGGCAAAGGCGATGTGATCCGAAAGCAGCATCAGCGATCCCGGCGGCATGTCGGCCCGCAGGCTGCCTGCCGCATTGGTCAGGATCAGCCGGTCGCAACCCAGCGCCTTCAGCACCTCCAGCGGCAGTCGCATGACATCGGCGCGGCCGGATTCGTAGTAATGCGCCCGCCCGCCCAGGACCGCGACGCGGCGCCCGTCCAACCGTCCCACGACCAGTTGCGGCACATGGCCCGACACCCCGGCATGCGGAAAGCCCGGCAGGTCGGAATAGGGGATCGCGACGCCCTCGACCGCGGCCGCCAGATGCCCAAGCCCCGAGCCGAGGATCAGCCCGTATTCCGGCGGCCCGTCCCCGGCGCGGTCGCGGATCAGCCGCGCAAGCTCAGCGTTCCTTGACATAGGGCTCTCCTCCCGCGCGCGGCGGAATGGCACGGCCGACAAAGCCGGCCAGGATGATGACGGTCAGGATATAGGGCAGGGCGTTCATGAACATCGAGGGCACGGTGATGAGCCCCAGGTCAAGGTTCGGAAAGCGGTTCGCCACCGCCTCCATCAGCCCGAACAGGAAGGTGGCGAAAAGCGCGCTCCAAGGCCGCCACTTGGCGAAGATCAGCGCCGCCAGCGCGATGAAGCCGCGCCCGGCGGTCATCTCCTTGACGAAGCCGGCCGAGATGCCGGTCGCCAGATAGGCCCCGGCGATGCCGCACAGCACGCCGCAGATCATCACGGCGCCGTAGCGCAGCCGGGTGACCGACACGCCGGCGGTGTCGACCGAGGCCGGGTTCTCGCCCACCGCGCGCAGCCGCAATCCGAAGCGGGTGCGGTAGAGCACCCACCAGGTCAGCGGCACCATGGCGAAGGCGATATAGACCAGAATGGTGTGACCCGAGATCAGCTCGGCATAGATCGGACCGATCACCGGCACCGGGCGCAGGGTGTCGGCAAAGGGCAGGGTGATCTCGCCGAACCGCGCCGCGCCCGAGAGCGACGGCGTGCGACCGCCCAGCCCGAAGATCTTCTGCCCCAGAAGCACCGTCAGCCCCGAGGCGAGAAAGTTGATCGCCACGCCCGAGATCAACTGGTTGCCCCGGAAGCTGATCGAGGCCAGCCCGTGCAGCCCGGCCATCGCCACGGCGCCCCCGATTCCCGCCAGCAGCCCCAGCCAGGCGTTGCCGGTGGCATAGGCGACCGAGGCCGAGGTAAAGGCCGCCATCAGCATCTTGCCCTCCAGCCCGATGTCGAAGACGCCGGCCCGTTCCGAATAAAGCCCGGCCAGGCAGGCCAGCAGCAGGGGGGTCATCAGCCGCACGGCCGAATCGAGGATCTGGATCACGGTCGCGAAATCCATCATGCCCCCTTCCGGCGCAGCGCCGTGAACAGCCGCTCCAGCGGCATGCGCACCATGTTGTCCAGCGCCCCGGTGAACAGGATCACCAGCGCCTGGATGACCACGATCAGCTCGCGCGGGATCGAGGTCCACAGCGCCAGTTCGCCCCCGCCCTGATAGAGGAAGCCGAACAGAAGCGCCGCCAGCAGGACGCCAAGCGGATGGTTGCGGCCCATCAGCGCCACGGCGATGCCGATGAAGCCGGCGCCCTCGACGGCGTTCAGCATCAGCCGCTCGGCCTCGCCCATGACGTTGTTGATCGCCATCAGCCCGGCCAGTGCGCCCGAGATCAGCATGGCCAGGACCGTGATCCGCACCGGCGAGATCCCGGCGTAAAGCGCTGCCGGCTCGGACTTGCCGAAGGCGCGGATCTCATAGCCCAGCCGGGTGTGCCAGATCAGCAGCCAGACCAGCACGCAGGCGGCGACGGCGACGAAGAAGGTGACGTTGGCGGGCGTGTTCCGGCCCCATTCGATGCCAAGCCCCAGCGCCATGTCCGAAAGCTTGGGCAGATGGACCGCTGCCGGGAACCGGGCCGAGGCCGGGTCCATGCTGCCCACCGGCCGCAGCAGGTTGACCAGGACGTAATTCAGCAGCGCCGCGGCGATGAAGTTGAACATGATGGTAGTGATGACGATATGGCTGCCGCGCCGGGCCTGCAACCAGGCCGGAACCAGCGCCCAAAGCGCGCCGAACAGCGCAGCCCCCATGGCCGCCGCCGGCAGCGCCAGGGCCCAATGCGGCCAAGGCAGGGCCAGCACCACCAGCGCGACGCCAAGCCCGCCCAGGGCCGCCTGTCCCTCGCCGCCGATGTTGAACAGCCCCGCATGATAGGCGACCATCACCGCTAGGCCGGTAAAGACGAAATTCGTGGTGTAATACAGGGTGAAGCCCCAGCCATAGCTGGATCCCAGCGCACCCTGGACCATCACCTTCAGCGCCTCGACCGGGCTTTCCCCGATGGCCAGGATCACCAGCGCCGAGATGCCGAAGGCCAGCGCCAGCGAGATCAGCGGCGTCAGGATCACATCCGCCCATTTCGGCATTCGCTCCATCAGCCCGCCTCTCCCGGTTTTCTCCGTTTTCCAAATACTCCCGCCGGAGGCATGCGACGGCTCATCCCGCACCGTCGCCGGCATCCGTCCCCGGCGCGGCCGCCGGCGGGATCGCCGCCTCGGGCGGCGTCATGGCGGGATCGACCCCGGCCATCAGGCAGCCCAGATCGCCGGTCGTCGCCTCGTCGGCCAGGCGTTCGCCCATGATGCGGCCGTCGAACATGACGGCGATGCGATCCGACAGCGCCATGATCTCGTCGAGCTCGACCGAGACCAGCAGCACGGCCTTGCCCGCATCGCGCAACGCGACGATGCGCTTGTGGATGAACTCGATGGCGCCGATATCCACCCCGCGCGTCGGCTGGCCGATCAGCAGCAGGTCGGGATTGCGCTCGACCTCGCGCGCCACCACGATCTTCTGCTGGTTGCCGCCCGAGAAATTCCGGGCGGCAAGGTCCGGGTTCGGCGGGCGGATGTCGAAATGCTGGATCTTGCCCATCGCATCGGCGCGGATGGCGGCATTGTCCATCAGCATGCCGTTCTGGAACTCCGGCGCGTGGTGATAGCCGAAGGCGACGTTCTCCCAGGCGGTGAAATCCATGATCAGCCCCTCGGCCTGCCGGTCCTCGGGGACATGGCCGACGCCGGCCTGGCGGCGGGCGCGGCCGTCGGCCCCGGCGCCGCCCAGCGGCAGCGGCTTGCCGTTGAGCCGGATCTCGCCCTGAAGCTTCGCCCCTGCCTCGGGAAAGCCGCCCAGAACCTCCAGCAGCTGCGTCTGCCCGTTCCCCGCCACCCCGGCGATGCCCAGGATCTCGCCCGCCCGGATCTCCAGGTCGATGCCGTGCAATCGCTCGACGCCGTCGGCATCGACCATCCGCAATCCCCGCACCTCCAGCACCGGCGCGCCGGGGCGGGCGGGCGGCTTTTCCACCCGCAACAGCACCTTGCGGCCCACCATCAGCTCGGCCAGTTGCGCGGGGCCGGTCTCGGCGGTCTTGACCGAGGCCACCATCTCGCCCCGCCGCATGACCGAGACATTGTCGGTGATCTCCATGATCTCGCGCAGCTTGTGGGTGATCAGGATGATGGTCTTGCCCTCGTCGCGCAGCCCGCGCAGGATTCGGAACAGGTGATCGGCCTCGGCCGGGGTCAGCACGCCGGTCGGCTCGTCCAGGATCAGGATGTCGGCCTGGCGATACAGCGCCTTCAGGATCTCGACCCGCTGCTGGTGGCCGACCGACAGTTCCTCGACCAGCGCATCGGGATCGACCTGCAGCCCGTATTCGCTGGCCAGCCGCTTCAACGCGCCGCGCGCGCGGGACAGCGAAGGGCGCAAGAGCCCGCCGTCCTCGGCGCCCAGGATCACGTTTTCCAGCACGGTGAAGTTCTGCACCAGCTTGAAATGCTGGAACACCATGCCGATGCCGGCGCGGATCGCGGCCTGGCTGTCGGCGATGGCGATGGGCTTGCCGCCGATCAGGATCTCTCCGGCATCGGGGCGATAGAAGCCGTAGAGGATCGACATCAGCGTCGATTTCCCGGCGCCGTTCTCGCCGATGATGCCGTGGATTGTGCCGCGCGGCACGACCAGGTCGATGTCCTTGTTGGCCTGCACCGGCCCGAAAGCCTTGGAGATCCCGCGCAATTCGATCGCCGGGGCCTCGTGCAGCGCGCCGGCCGCCGGCATTACTGCACCGGGCAGGTGTTGTCGGTCATGTAGTCGTGCACCTTGATCTCGCCCGCTTCGATGGCCTTGGCGGCGGTGTCGATGGCGGCGGCGATCTCGTCCGAGATCAGCGGCTTGTTGTTGTCGTCCATGGCCAGCGACACCCCGCCCGAGGCCAGGTCCATGACCCGGACGCCCGGCTCGACCTCGGTCCCGGCCTTGAAGGCCTCATAGACGGAATTGTCCACGCCCTTGACCATCGAGGTCAGCACCATGCCCGGATGCAGGTGGTTCTGGTTGCTGTCCACGCCGATCGACAGCACGCCGGCATCCGCCGCCGCCTGCAGGACGCCGATGCCGGTGCCGCCCGCCGCGGCGTAGACCACGTCCGCCCCCTGCGAGACCTGCGCCTTGAGCAGCTCGCCCCCCTTCACCGGGTCGTTCCAGGCGGCCGGCGTGGTGCCGGTATAGTTGATGATGAGCTTGCCGTCCGGGTTGGCGGCCTTGAAGCCCTGGGCATAGCCGCATTCGAACTTGTGGATCAGCGGGATGTCCATGCCGCCGATGAAGCCCACGGTGCCGGATTTCGAGGCCTTGGCGGCCGCGACGCCGGCCAGATACGAGCCCTGCTCCTCGGTGAAGACGACGGATTGCACGTTCGGCTGTTCGACCACCATGTCGATGATCACGAATTTCGTATCGGGATAGTCCGGCGCGATCTTGTTCAGCACCTCGCCGAAGGCAAAGCCGGTCATCACGATGGGATTGGCGCCCGACTGCGCCAGCCGGCGCAGGGCCTGTTCGCGCTGCGCCTCGGACTGCATCTCCAGTTCCTTGTAGGTGCCGCCGGTCTCGGCCTTCCAGCGCTCGGCGCCGTTATAGGCCGCCTCGTTGAAGGATTTGTCGAACTTGCCGCCCAGGTCGAAGATCAGCGCCGGATCGGCCAGGGCTGCGACGGGCAGCAAGGTCAGGCAGGCGCCGGCGAGCAGGGATTTCATCAGGGACATGTCGGACCTCAAGACGGTTTGCGGGCGAGTCAGCCCGGGATGTTGGGATTAGGACGCATGGGCCGGAATCCGTCAACAACCTTGTCTTGGGTCAGAGCGTGCGCCGCATCAGCACCGCATCCACGCCGGGCGCGTAGTAATTCCGTCGTTTTCCAATGATTTCCCAGTCTGCGCGGGCATAAAGCGCCATGGCGGCCGCATTGTCCGAGGCGACTTCCAGAAAGGCCTCGCGCGCGCCCCGCGCCCGTGACGTGGCGGCGAATTCGGCAAGCAGCGCCGAGGCCAGCCCCTGCCGCCGCGCCTCGGGTGCGACGGCCAGCGTCAGCAGCTCGGCCTCGTCCGCGATGACGCGGCCCAGCAGGAAGCCCTGCGGCCGGATCAGCAGGAAATTCGGCGGGCCGGCCAGCAGCGCCTCGAACTCCGCTGCCGACCAGGGCCGGGGATGCGTGGCAAAGCAGCGGTCGTGCAGTGCCGCCAGGTCGTCGGGGGTCATGACAGGATCAACGGGCCGCGGTCGCGCGCCGGCGCGGCGTCGGCCGGGCGCAGGTAGATCGGCGCCGGACGCGGTAGGTCCGGCTGGTCGCGACGCGCGGCGGCGATGCGGGCAATGGCCTCGGCCAAGGGCATTGCCGGCGGCAGGGGCGCCGGGCCGGGCGGCAGGTCATGCGAAGCGCATTGCTGCGGGCCGGTGGCCTGCCCGGTGCCGAAATCCTGCCAGATCACCTCTCCCGTGCGTGAAGGCACCGCGACGCGGCAGGGGCGGGGCAGGCCATGCGCGGCGGCCTCGGTCACGCTGACGCCGATGGCGGGGATGCCCAGCGACAGCGACAGCCCCCGCGCCGCCGCGACCGAGATGCGGATGCCGGTGAAATTGCCGGGCCCGATGCCGCAACCGATGACGGAGAGGTCGCGCCAGCCGATCCCCGCCGCGGCCAGCACCTCGCCAAGCAGCGGAAACAGCCGCTCTGCCTGGCCGCGGGCCATCTCTTCGTGGCGATGGAACAGGACGCGGTCGCCTTGCAGCAAAGCGGCCGCGCAATGCGCGGCCGATGTGTCGAAGCCCAGCGAGAGCGCGTCAGCCAACGGGCCGCACCTCGGTCACCTCGGGGATGTAATGGCGCAACAGGTTCTCGATGCCCATCTTCAGCGTCAGCGTGGACGAGGGGCAGCCGGCGCAGGCGCCTTGCATGTGCAGATAGACCACGCCGCGATCGAAACCGTGAAAGGTGATGTCGCCGCCGTCCTGCGCCACGGCCGGGCGCACGCGGGTATCCAGCAGCTCCTTGATCTGGTTGACGATTTCCGCGTCCGGCCCGTCCTGGTCGTTATGGCCACTGGCGGTCGCGCCCTCGATGGCCGGGGCGCCGGATTGGTAATGCTCCATGATTGCGCCCAGGACCGAGGGCTTCAGGTGGTCCCAGACCGCATCCTCGGCCTTGGTCACGGTCACGAAATCCGAACCGAGGAACACCCCGGTCACGCCCGGCACGGCAAAGATGCGGCGCGCGAGCGGGCTGGCGGTCGCGGTGTCGGGTGCGGGGAAATCGGCGGTGCCGCTGCCCAGGACGGTTTCGCCCGGCAGGAATTTCAGCGTCGCGGGGTTCGGGGTGGTCTCGGTCTGGATGAACATGGCGCGGGCTCCTTTGTCCGGGGATATGGGGATCGAAGGGTGGTCAAGTCAAGTCGGACCGGCATGCCGCCTCGGCGGGCAAGTCTTGCGACCGCGACGAAATTTGCCGGCACGGGCGCCGGCGACCCGTTTGCGCCATCCTGGGCGGCGCGGCCGAAGCGATGCGGCGGCCGCGGGCAGGGCCAGCGACCATTCGCCGCAGCGTCCGGCCCGTCAGGTGATCTGTTCCAGCCGCTCGCGCGAGATGTCGCCGGGCACGATGGTGACCGGGCAGGGCAGGCTGGCCACCTCGCGCGTCAGCCGGGTGACCAGCGGCCCCGGCCCCGCGCTTTCGGTCGAGGCCGCCAGCACCACCACGCCGATCTCGGGGTCGTCGTGGATCTGGGCCAGAAGCTCGGCCCCCGGCTCGCCCTCGCGCACCACCAGCTCGGGCTCGATGCCGGGGCGGTCGCGCATCCATTTGGCAAAGACCTCGTAATGCGCCTCGATCCGCTCATAGGCTTCGGCGCGCATGACATCGGCGACGCCCATGCCGTGCTGGATGGCGTTGGCCGGAATCACCGCCAGCACCTGCACCCCGCCGCCGGTCTTGGCCGCGCGCAGCGCAGCATAGCGGATAGCGTTCAGGCATTCGCGTGAATCGTCCAGAACCACCAGAAATTTCCGCATGAATCCCGCCCCGGTTGTCCAAGAATGAGCAAAGACTGGCCGAAAGGACACGCTTGCGCAAGTCTGGCGCAGTTTGACCCTTGAAGCCATTCAAGAATCGAGAGTGCTATGCTAGGCGGGAAAGGTTAGCCATAGCGCCAAACGCGGGACGGAAATGTGACGATTCACCAAGATTGGGAAAAGGCCGATATCGCACGGTTCGCCACATTGCCCCAGCCCGAGATGTCGTGGTTCAAGGGCGAGGTGCATGCGACCCGTGTGGCGACCATGCCCCTGTCGAAGCGGTTGTTCGACATCGTCCTGGCGTTGGTCCTGCTGGTGCCGCTGTCCATCGTCATGGCGGTCTTTGCCCTGATCCTGCTGATCGTGCAGGGACGGCCGATCTTTTACGCCGCGCCGCGCATGGTCGCGCCGGGGCGGACCTTCACCCATCTCAAGTTCCGCACCATGCTGCGGCAAGAGGGCGATTTCGGCGTCACCGGCGCGCACAAGGCATGGCGCATCACGCCGCTGGGCCATTTCATGCGCCGCACGCGCATCGACGAATTGCCGCAGCTGTTCAACATCCTCAAGGGCGACATGAGCTTCGTCGGCCCGCGCCCGACCATCCGCGAATATGTCGAACGCTATCCCACCGTCTATGGCCAGGTGCTGAAAAGTCGTCCCGGCGTCACCGGCCTTGCGACGCTGATCTATCATCGCCACGAGGACCGCATCCTGCGCCGCTGCAAGAGCGCCGAGGCGACCGAGGCCGCCTATGCCGGGCGCTGCCTGCCGACCAAGCTGAAGATCGACCTGATCTATCAGAGGAACCGGACGCTGGCGCTGGATCTGTGGATCATCTGGCGCACCGTCCTGACGGTGCTTTACAAGGACGAGCGGCCCCGCCGGCGCGGCCGCAAGTAGGACCGGCCGTTTTCCGCATCCCATTTCACCCGCCGCCCGCGTTCCGGCGGCAGGCCGCTGCTTGGTCCATAGGCTTGCCAGTGCAGTTGGCACGGAAACGGGAACGCGCAAGACGTAGGGCGTAAGGCGCCGGCGACGATAGCGCCATCCCGTCGGCTATCTGCCAGGCCATGCCTGCGCCGCGCGCGGCTGCCGGATCAGCGGCTGTCATAGAAGGGCGGGGTCTCGTAGCCCACGCCGGTCAGGTAAAGCCCCTGCGGCGGGCAGACCGGCCCGCAGGCGGCGCGGTCGCATGCGGCCAGCGCCTCGGCCACGCGCCCGGGCGTCCAGGCGCCGGCGCCGACCCGCTCCAGCGTGCCGACGATCGAGCGCACCTGATTGTGCAGGAAGGACCGCGCCCGCAGGAAAAAGCGGTATTCGCGGCCCTGCGGGATCTCGGCCTCGTCGATGGTCAACTCGTCCAGCGTCTTTACCGGGCTGTTCGCCTGGCACATGGTCGAGCGGAAGGTGGTGAAATCGTGCCGGCCCAGCAGATGCGCCGCGCCTGCGCGCATGGCCGCCAGGTCCAGCCGATGCGGCACCTGCCAGGCGCGGCCGCGATCATGGGTCAGCGGCGCACGGCGGGCGACCAGCCGGAACAGATAGCGCCGCTCATGCGCCGAGAAGCGGGCGTGGAAATCGTCCGCCACCCGCGCCGCGGCCAGGATGGCGACGGGGGCGGGCTTGAGATGCCAGTTCAGTGCCTCGGACAGCCGGAACGGATCCCAGTCGCGCGCCAGATCGGCATGGGCGACCTGGCCGGTGGCATGCACGCCGGCATCCGTGCGCCCGGCTGCCGCGATCCGCGCGCCGGCAGCGAAGCCGGGGTCGAGCCGGCCGAGCGCCGCCTCGATGGTGCTTTGCACGCTGGGCCGCTCGGCCTGGGCCTGCCAGCCGGCAAAGGGGCTGCCGTCATATTCGATCAACAAGGCGAAACGGGGCATGGTCTAGCGGCGCGGCTTTTCGGATTCGCGCGGGATCAGCAGGTCGTCGAGGGTCATCGGGCGCTGCAATTCGGCGGGCTCGGAGGGCGTGGGTTGAGGTCGCACCCCCTCGCGCGCCAGCCGGTCGCGCAGCACGCTGATCTCGATGTCCAGATCCGAGCGGCCGCCCTCCAGCAGCTTGGCGCGACGGGCGGCGAATTCGCCTTCCAGGTCGTTCAGCAGCGTTTCGTAATCCTGGCGGGCGCGCGGGTCGCGGGTCTGGGCATAGAGATCGGCGAACTTGACCGTCGCATCGCGCGCGCCCTGCAGATAGACGCTGAGATAGCGGCGCAGGGCGGCAATATTGTCGGGATTGTCCTCGACATGGGCGAAAAGTTCGCGCGCGGCGGCGGCGAACATGCCCACGCGGGCCTCGAGCCGGCGGTCGCCGGTGCGCAGGATGGCGTCCTGCATGGCCTTCAGATGCGCCTCGCCCTCGGCGACGATGCGCTGGGCGCGGTCCTGACGGACGCCGTCGATGCCCTCCATGCCCTTGTCGCGCATCGGGTCGCTGCCGAAGGCCAGCCAGTGCAGCATGGCGCCGGCGACGCCGATCACCCCGGCACCGGCCTCGGCGCCCGGGACATAGGAGCCGATGGCAAGGCCGAGCCCGGTCAGGATGCCGCCGAACAGCTTGCGCGGGATCGCCGGGCGACGCGCGATGCGGCGGGCGTCATAGGCGGCTTCGGCCTGCAATCCCTCGCGCGTCATCCACATGCCCGAGGCGATGCTGCCGAAGGCGATCAGATGCAGGGCAAGTCCGGCCGGATCCTGCCAGAAGGCGCTGATGAGGAAGGGGATCGCCATGATGGTGACCCAGCGGGTGCGCGATTCCAGCGGGTGCCGGATCTCGCCCGGTGCGGGACGCGCGGGCGGGCGCGGGTCGGTTCCGTCCAACCGGGGCTGGGGCGAGAAACGGCCGCCGAAACGCTTTGCCATCGCCGCCCCCTTCAGCCCGCGCCCAGGAAGGAGGCATAGAGCGTCAGGCCCATCAGCAGAAAGAAGGACAGGCGCTGCATCGCTTTCTGGGACATGGGCTTCCTTTCGGCGCGTCGGGCGGTTGGTCGGGCGGCTTGCCCGCAGGATATAGGGCCTGGCGGGCGGGAACGGAAGGGCGCGGCGGCAGGGGGCTCTGCCCCCCGCGCCTCATGCGCCCCTGGGCGGGGCGCCCGAGACGCTCCCCCCGGGGTATTTGGTAAACGGAAAAAGCCGGTTTCGGGCGGGCGGGTGCGGCGTGCAGGGGAAAGGATGGAGCGGGTGATGGGAATCGAACCCACGTATTCAGCTTGGAAGGCTGCTGCTCTACCATTGAGCTACACCCGCGTTGCGCCTTTCTATAGGGGTTGGCGCGGGCTCGCGCAAGCGTCGCGCGCTTGACGCTTGCAGGGCGGCGGGGCAAGCAGGGCGGCATGATCGATATCCGTCCCGTGGCCAATATCGTCGGCAAGGTCGTCGTCACGCTGGGGGCGGCGATGGCGCTGCCCATGCTGGTCGACTGGTGGCACGGCGATCCGCATTGGCTGATCTTCCTGGAATGCGGGATCCTGACCACGCTGGCCGGCGGGCTGGTGGCGCTGTCCACCCGGCAGGTGGACAAGTCGCTGACCATCCAGCAGGTCTTTCTGCTGACTGCGATGCTGTGGCTGGTGGTGCCGGTGGCGGGTGCGCTGCCGTTCATGCTGGGCGCGCCGCATGTCGGCTTTACCGATGCCTATTTCGAGGCCATGTCGGGCGTCACCACCACCGGCACCACGGCATTCCCCGATCTGGACAACCTGCCCAAGGGCACGAATCTGTGGCGGGCCTTCCTGAACTGGGCGGGCGGCCTGGGGATCATCGTCGTCGCCATGATCTTCCTGCCGGCGATGAAGGTCGGGGGCATGCAGTTCTTTCGCTCGGAAGGCTTCGACACCCTGGGCAAGATCCTGCCCCGCGCCTTCGACATCGCGCGCGAGATGACCGGGGTCTATATCGCCATGACCGCAAGCTGCATGGTGGTCTATATCCTGCTGGGCATGAAGGGCTTCGACGCGCTGGTGCTGGCGCTGTCCACCTGCTCGACCGGGGGGTTCTCCAATTACGACGCCAGTTTCGCGCCCTTCATCGGGCCGGCGGAATATGCCGCCGCCTTCTTCATGATCCTGGCCTCGATCCCCTTCATCCGCATGGTGCAGCTGATCCGCGGCTCGGCCGAGCCGATCTGGCGCGACATCCAGGTCCGGGCCTATCTGCGCTGGACCTTCTACGCCATCGCGGTGGTGGTGCTCTACCGGCTCTTGTGGCTTGAGGCGAAGAACCCCCTCGACGTGATCCGCGAGACCACGTTCAACGTCGTCTCGACCTTTTCCGGCACGGGCTTCGCCTCGACCGACGTGACGCAATGGGGGCATTTCCCCTTCGTCATCCTGATCGTGGTCGGGCTGATCGGCGGCTGCACCGGCTCGACCTCGTGCTCGGTCAAGGTGTTCCGCTATCTGGTGCTGTTCCAGGCGGTCAAGGCGCAGCTCAGGCGCATGCAGTCGCCGCATCGGGTGTTTCCGCTGCTCTACGGCGGCCGCCCGCTGGAGGAGGACGTGGTCGATTCGGTCATGGCCTTCTTTACCCTGTTCATCCTCAGCTTCGGCCTGCTGATCGTCGGGCTGGCGCTGACCGGGCTGCATCCGCGCACGGCGCTGACCGCGGCCTGGACCGCGATCGCCAATGTCGGCGTGGTCTGGGGGCCGGAACTGACGCCCGAGGGTGCGGTGACGGATTTCCCCACCGCCTCGAAATGGCTGATGATCTGGGGGATGTATCTGGGCCGGCTGGAGCTGATCTCGGTGCTGGTGCTGTTCCTGCCGCGGTTCTGGCGCAGCTAGTCCTGGGCGACGGTCGGGGCGAGGGCCGGGGCGATGGCGGGCGCCTCGGGCTGCGCCTCGCCCGCGCCGGGGGCAAAGCGGGCCAGGTTGTCCGAGATCTCGGCCGCCAGCCGGTGCTGGCCCTCGGGGTCCGAGATCGGCCAGATCAGCACGAAGCCCTGCACGCGGCCATCAATCACCCGGCCCTCGGCATGGCCGATATGGGTCTGGTTCCTGCCGTCCAGCACGACGCTGCCGCGTTCCACCTTGCGCTCGGGCGCCGGTACCCAGCCAAGCGCGGTGACGAGGCCGGCGAGGTCCAGCATCTCCTGCTGGCCGCCGGGCTGCGAGAACAGGATCAGCGCCGCGCCCGAGCCGTCCTTGGGTCCATAGATCGACAGCGCGCGCTCGGCACGGTCGAATTGCAGCTTTTCCATCGGCGCGGGCAGGGCAAGGCCGGTATGGGCATCGCGCAACTCGGCCAGCCCCATCTCGGCGCGCCACGCCTCGCGCCGCCGGATCAGCTCGGCCATGGCGGTCGCGGTATCGGGCGAGGCGCGCAGGCGCACGATCTCCTCGGCAATGGCGGCGCGGGTCTTGGGGCCATCCTTGCCGTCGATGCCGCCGTCGTAATGGCCGGCCCAACGCAGTGCGCGCTGGATGTCCTCCAGCGGCGGCATGGGCACCGATGCGGCGTCCGGGGCAGGGGGTGCGCCCAGATCCGGCACCTTGCCGATGATCGCGATCTCTCCCATGTCCTCGCCCGGCGCAAGGAAGGCGTCCTTGGGCACCGCGCCGGCATCCTTGAACGCCTTGAGCCAGGCGGTGCCGGTCGCCTCGTCCATCGGGCCGAAGCCGATGGCCAGCCGGCCGTTCGGCAGGGTCCACAGCCCGGCTTCGGGCAGGGTTTCGCGCCATTTCGCCAGCATTTCCTCGGCCCGGGCGTGGTCTGTGGTGGATTCCAGGCGCAAGACGAACTGTGCCGGCGCGGGCTCGGCGGCGGTCTCGGGTTCGGCTGGTGCGTCCTCGCCAGCCAGGTCGCCGGCCGCCGGCTGGGCCTGTTCTTGGGCCGCGCCCTGCGGGAAGGTCGAGGCATTGCCGGCCGGCGTTTCCGCTGCCGCCGGGATGGTCGTGCCCGCGGCTGCGCCGATGCGCGTCAGTTCGCGCCCCTCGGCGGCGGACAGGAAGCTGTCGCCCGGCACCTTGCGTTCCTGCTTCAGCTGCTCCAGCCGGGGGACCGCCTCTTCGCGCGGCATCGGCCCCAGCGCGATGCCGACCCAGCCATCGGCCAGCGGGAAGGTCACGACATCGGGGAACTCGGCGCTCCAGCCCTCGGCGGTGGCGCGGGCGGCGTCGGCGCCGCGCTTGGCCTCGATGCGGATCACCACATCCTCGGCCTGCGCCGCCGTGGCAAGGGCCAGCGGCAGAGCCGCACCGATGACGAATGCAAAGCGCCGCATGGGCATGTCCCTCTCATTGACCCTGCGCCGCCCTCTGCCTAGAAGGCGGCAGACATTTCCTGCCAGTTATGCCGAAGGAAGCCCCGATGACCAGCCCAAAGGACAATCAGACGGCGAGACCCGTCTGCTTTCAGGACGTGATCCTGCGCCTGCAATCCTATTGGGCCGCGCAGGGCTGTGCGGTGCTGCAACCCTATGACATGGAGGTCGGCGCCGGCACCTTCCACCCGGCGACCACGCTGCGCAGCCTTGGGGCCCGGCCCTGGGCCGCGGCCTATGTCCAGCCCTCGCGCCGTCCGACCGACGGCCGCTATGGCGAGAACCCGAACCGCTTGCAGCATTACTACCAGTATCAGGTCATCATCAAACCCTCGCCCCCGAACCTGCAAGAGCTTTACCTGGGCAGCCTTGCGGCCATCGGCCTCGACCCGATGATCCACGACGTGCGCTTCGTCGAGGACGACTGGGAAAGCCCGACGCTGGGCGCCTGGGGCCTGGGGTGGGAGGTCTGGTGCGACGGCATGGAGGTCAGCCAGTTCACCTATTTCCAGCAGGTCGGCGGGCATGACTGCCGCCCGGTCTCGGGCGAGCTGACCTATGGCCTGGAGCGTCTGGCGATGTATGTGCTGGGGGTCGAGCATGTGATGGACATGCCCTTCAACCCGCCCGGCAGCCCGATCCCGCTGAGCTATGGCGACGTCTTCCGCCAGGCCGAGCGCGAATACTCCCGCTGGAACTTCGAGCAGGCCGATACCGGGATGCTGCTGCAACATTTCAAGGATGCCGAGGCGGAATGCGACCGCATCCTGACCGCGGCCGAGACGGACAGTGCCGGGCGGCGCATCCCGATGGCGCATCCGGCCTATGACCAGGCGATCAAGGCCAGCCACCTGTTCAACCTGCTGGACGCGCGCGGCGTGATCTCGGTCACCGAACGCCAGGCCTATATCGGCCGCGTCCGCGCGCTGGCGAAACGCTGCGCCGACCTGTTCGTCACCACCGAGGCCGCGACCCTGCAAGCGGAGGACGCGGCATGAGCTCGGGCAAGATCGTCGCCTCGATGCTGGTGTTGGTGGCGGTGATGGCCGGCCTCGCCGTCTGGTATCTGCAGGTCTACGGCTTCTACGATCAGGTGGACGAGATCAGCGGCGCGCAGGACATCGTCGTCACCGATGCGCAGGGCGCCACCCATCCGGTCGCGGTCGCGGATTTCAAGGCCATCGACGCGACAAGCTCGCCCATCCGCTATCGCGCCTGCTTCACGCTGGACCCGGCCGAACTGGCCGATGCCACGCCCTATGCCGGTGCGACGCCGCTGAACGGGCCGGGCTGGTTCAAGTGCTATTCCGCCAGGGCGCTGACCGCCGACCTGGAATCGGGTGGGGCCCGCGCCGTGCTGGGCCAGGCCGAGATCCGCCCCGACGTGGACCGGGTTATCGTGGTCTATCCCGACGGCCGCGCCTTTGCCTGGCACCAATTCAACGACAAGACCCCCGAACGCGGAGTGATGGACTGATGCCCGACCTTCTGATCGAGCTTTTCTCGGAGGAAATTCCGGCGCGGATGCAGGCCCGTGCCCGCGGGGATCTGAAGAAACTCGTCACCGACGGGCTGGTCGAGGCCGGCCTGACCTACAAATCGGCCGGCGCCTTTTCGACCCCGCGCCGGCTGGCGCTGGCGATCGAGGGGCTGACCGCGCAAAGCCCCACCACGCGCGAGGAACGCAAGGGCCCCCGCACCGACGCCCCCGAGGCGGCACTGGAGGGCTTCCTGCGCTCGACCGGCCTGACGCGCGAGCAACTGGAGGCGCGCGACGACAAGAAGGGCCAGGTCTGGTTCGCGGTGGTCACGAAGCCCGGCCGCCCCGCCGCCGAGATCGTCGCCGAGGTGCTGGAGCGTGCGATCCGCGATTTCCCCTGGCCCAAGTCGATGCGCTGGGGCTCGGGCAGCCTGCGCTGGGTGCGGCCGCTGCATTCCATCATCTGCCTGCTTTCGGACGAATCCGGCGCCAGCGTGGTGCCGCTGGAGATCGAGGGCATCCGCGCCGGCAACACCACCCGCGGCCACCGCTTCATGGCCCCCGACGAGATCGCCGTCTCGGGCTTCGAGGACTATGCCGCCAAGCTGCGCCGCGCCCGCGTCATGCTGGACGCCGCCGAGCGCGAGGCCGCGATCCGGCAGGAGGCGGCGAACCTCGCATTCGCCCGCGGCTGGGAGATCGTGCCGGACGAGGGCCTGCTTTCCGAAGTCGCCGGCCTTGTCGAATGGCCGGTGCCGCTGATGGGTGCCATCGAGGACCGTTTCCTGGCGCTGCCGCCCGAGGTGCTGCAAACCTCGATGAAGGAGCACCAGAAGTTCTTCTCGGCCCGCAATCCCAAGACCGGGCGTATCGAGGGCTTCGTCACCGTGGCGAATATCGAGACCCCGGACCATGGCGAGACGATCCTGAAAGGCAACCAGCGCGTGCTGGCCGCCCGCCTGTCCGACGCGGCCTTCTTCTGGGAAAACGACCTGCGCGAGGCGAAGGCCGGAATGGCCGACTGGGCCGAGGGGCTGCGCTCGGTGACGTTCCAGAGCAAGCTTGGCAGCCAGGCCGACCGCATCGCCCGCATCGCCGCATTGGCGCGCGAGATCGCGCCGCTGGTCGGGGCCGATGCCGATCAGGCGGAACAGGCGGCCAGGATCGCCAAGCTCGACCTGCGTTCGGCCATGGTCGGCGAGTTCCCCGAGCTGCAAGGCATCATGGGCCGCTATTACGCGCTGGAGGCCGGCCTGCCCGAGCCGGTGGCCGATGCCGCCCGCGACCATTACTCGCCGCTCGGCCCCTCGGATGCGGTGCCGTCGGCGCCCGTCTCAGTGGCGGTGGCACTGGCCGACAAGCTGGACACGCTGACCGGGTTCTGGGCCATCGACGAGAAGCCCACCGGCTCGAAAGACCCCTTCGCCCTGCGCCGCGCCGCGCTGGGGGTGATCCGGCTGCTGTTGGTGAACGGGGTGCGTGCCAATCTGGGCCGGACCTTTGCCAAGGCCCGACCCGATGTCGACGCCGCCGACCTCCTTGCCTTCTTCCACGACCGGCTCAAGGTCCATCTGCGCGACCAGGGCGTCCGCCACGACATCATCGACGCGGTGCTGTCGATGCCCGGCAACGATGACCTGGTGCTGCTGGTCAATCGTGCCACGGCGCTTTCGGACGTGCTGAAGACCGAGGACGGCACCAACCTGCTGCAAGGGCTCAAGCGCGCCGGCAACATCCTCGCCCAGGCCGAGGAAAAGGACGGCGTCGAATACAGCTTCGGCGCCGATCCGAAATTCGCCGAGACTGACGAGGAACGTACCCTGTTCGCCGCCCTCGACAAGGCCGAACCGGCGATCCGCGAGGCCGTCCGGCTCGAGGATTTCCAGGCCGCGACCCAAGGCATCGCCAGCCTGCGCGCGCCCATCGACGCCTTCTTCGAGGCGGTGCAGATCAACAGCGACAACCAGATCCTGCGTCGCAACCGGCTGAACCTGCTGTCGCGCATCCGCGACGCTGGCCGGCTGATCGCGGATTTCGGCCGGATCGAGGGCTGATTCGGCCCTTCACCGTTTCATAAATACTCACGGGGGTGCGGGGGCAGTCGGCCCCCGCTCTTCGCACTTGCAGCAATGCGCCTGCCATGCCTAATGTGACGGCATCATGACCGCGCTGACAGATCCAGGTGCCATCGTCGAAATCACCCCCTCGGCGGGGATCCAGACCGCACGCCACGGCTGGCGCGCGAAATGCCTGCAGCGCCTGGTCCGCATGGAGCTGCCGGTCCCGACCAGCTTTGCGCTGTCGGCCGAGGCGGTGCGCGCCATCGCCGCCGGCCAGATGCCCGACCGCGCACGCCTGGCCGCGATGGTCGAACGCGCCGACGGGCTGGTCAGCGTGCGGCCCTCGGCGATGAACCCGGCCTGGGGCGGGCCGGGCACGGTGCTGAACGTCGGCATCAACCATGCCTGCCACGCCCGGCTGGTCCAGACCCGCGGCAAGGCGGCGGCGGATGCGATCTATCTGGGCTTCGTGCAATCCTATGCGATCCATGTCGCGCGGCTTGATCCGGACATGTTCTCGGACAGCGAGGGCGGGCTCGAGGCCGCGCTGCGCGCCTATGAGGACGAAACCGACGAGGAATTTCCCCAGGATCCGGCGCGCCAGCTGGCCGAGGTGCTGCGAAGCATGGCGCGGGCCTGGGACGGGCCGACCGCGCGGCTCTTGCGCCAGGCCAAGGGGGCGCCGCCGCTTGCGCCGCTGGGGCTGGTGGTGCAGGACATGGCGCTGGCGATCGGGCCGGGCGTCACCGGCTCGGGCACCATCCAGTTCATCGACAGCGTGACCGGCGCACCGCGCATCACCGGCCGCTTTCGCGGCCAGACCCAGGGCCGCTCCAAGGGCGAGGGGGCCGAGACGCTCTACCTGACCCGCGACCCGCGCGGCCCCTCGCTCGAGGAAGCCGCGCCCGAGGTCTTTGCCGATCTGGTCCGCTTCGGCGTCGCCGCCCGCGAACGGCTGCGCGAGGAGATGCAGATCGAATTCGTCGTCTCGGACAGCCGGCTGTCGATCATCGATGCGGTGCGGGTCAGCCGCAACTCGCGCGCCAGCGTCCGCATCGCGGTGGCGCTGGCTCGCGACGGCATCATCCCGCCGGAAGAGGCGGTGATGCGGGTCGAGCCGCGGGCGCTGTCGGACCTGCTGCATCATCAGGTCGACCCGCGCGCGCCCCGCGACGTGATCGCCCGCGGCATCAATGCCAGCCCCGGCGCCGCCACCGGGCGCATCGTCTTTACCGCCGCCGCCGCCCAGGCTGCCGAGGCGCGGGGCGAACGCTGCGTGCTGGTGCGCCGCGAGACCGTGCCCGAGGACATCCGCGGCATGCATGCCGCCGTCGCGGTGCTGACAGAGCGCGGCGGCATGACCAGCCATGCCGCGGTGATCGCCCGCGGCATCGGCCTGCCCTGCATCGTGGGCGCCAGCGGCATCTCGATCGACCCGCGCGCCCGCACCATGCTGGTCGGCGGCCGGCTGTTCCACGAGGGAGAGGAGATCACCATCGACGGCACCTCGGGCGAGGTGCTGGCCGGCGCCGCCGAGATGCTGGAGCCGGCGCTGGACGACGGATTCACCCAGCTTCTGGAATGGGCCGATGCGCATTGCCGCATCAAGATCCGCGCCAATGCCGACACGCCCGAGGACGCCCGCACCGCCCGCATGTTCAACGCGCAGGGCATCGGCCTGTGCCGCACCGAGCACATGTTCTTCGACGACGAGCGCCTGCCCGCCATGCGCGAGATGATCTTTGCCGGCAAGCCCGAGGATCGCAGCCTGTCGCTGGAGCGCCTCTTGCCCATGCAGCGCAGCGATTTCGCGGCACTGTTCGAGATCATGGCCGGGCTGCCGGTCACCATCCGCCTGTTCGACCCGCCCCTGCACGAATTCCTGCCCCATGACCGCGAGGGGATGCGGGAACTGGCCGAATCGCTGGACCTGCCGCTGTCGGACGTGACCCGCCGGGTCGAGGCGCTGTCGGAATTCAACCCGATGCTGGGCATGCGCGGCGTGCGGCTGGGGATCACCGTCCCCGAGATCTACGACATGCAGGCCCGCGCCATCTTCGAGGCCACCATCGAGGCCAGCCGCAACGGCGATCCGGTGGTGCCCGAGATCATGATCCCGCTGGTCAGCGCCCGGCGCGAGGTCGAGCTGGTCAAGACCCGCATCGACGCCGTGGCCGCCGCCGTCCGCAACGAGACGCGCAAGGATTTCACCTATCGCCTGGGCGTCATGGTCGAGACCCCGCGCGCCGCACTGCGTGCGGGCGACATTGCCGAGCATTCGGCCTTTCTGTCCTTTGGCACCAACGACTTGACGCAGATGACCTATGGGCTGTCGCGCGACGATGCCGGCCGCTTCATGGGCACCTATGTCAGCCAGGGCGTCTATTCCGAGGATCCGTTCCACATCCTCGACTTCGATGGGGTGGGCGAGCTTGTCGCCATCGGCACCGAGCGCGCCCGCGACCACAAGCCCGACATTACCATCGCGGTCTGCGGCGAACATGGCGGCAACCCGGAATCCATCGCCTTCTGTCTGCGGACGGGGGTGAACTATGTCTCCTGCTCGCCCTTCCGGGTGCCGGTGGCGCGTCTGGCCGCGGCGCAGGAATCGATTCTCATGGGCCGGGAAGAGGCCGAATCGAGCGTCGAGGTTGAGTCCTAGGACTCGCCGGTTTTGGCCGGAACTTGCCCGTTATCCAATTTGTCATCGGCGAGTTTCCGCCAGAATCCCTTGATTTCAGGTGAATCTCGCCACTCACGCCCATGTGGGCTGGCCCGTCCCGTCCTGTTTCGGGCCTCTAGCGCCAGACCGCCGCCCGTGAGTTGACCTTGGGGCGGCCCTTCCGACGAACCAGACCGGGCCGGGCCCGGACCGAAAACAGGACCAACATGTCGATTAGCAAGTCATGGCTGGCGCGCGTTTCCGTGTGTGTGGCTGTCGCTCTTTCGCCTGTCGCAGCAGTTCCGGCCATGGCCGACGGGCAGCACCAGGTTGCATATGAAACCAAGAAGGGACGCGCCGCCCGCCAGGCGACCGTCCAGATCAACCCTACCGATCTGCAATGCCTGTCCGAGGCGCTGTATTTCGAGGCCCGCGGCGAAGGCGTGCAGGGCCAGCAGGCCGTCGCCGAGGTGATCCTGAACCGCGTCGATCATCCGCGTTTCCCCAAGACCGTCTGCGGTGTGGTGAACCAGCGCGGCCAGTTCACCTATAACAAGAGCGCCCGCATCCGCGAAAAGGGCACCTATGCCCGGGTGCAGAAGGTCGCCATGGCCGCCCTGGCCGGCGCCCCGCGCACGCTGACGAACGGCGCGACCTATTTCCATACCCGCGCGGTCCGGCCCTCGTGGTCCAAGCGGTTCGAGCGCACGACCCGCATCGGCAGCCACATCTTCTATCGTTCGGATCGCCGGCTGGCCTCGAACTGAGGCGGCGACGCAAATCTGCTGCCCGATGCGCGGCCTTGTCCCTTGCGGCGGGGCCGTTTTCCTGAAAACACGGGTGGCATGGACCAGCCTGACCGTATCCACCTGCGCGATTATGTCCTTTCGGCCGAGATCGGCGCGTTCCAGACCGAGCGGGGTCAACCGCAGCGGCTGCGCTTCGACATCGAGGTTGAACTGGCCACCCATGTCGTCGGCGTAAACGACGAGGTGGACCGGATCCTTTCCTATGACATCTTGACCGGCGCGGTGGCGGCGGGGCTGGCGGATCGCCGCTATGACCTGCTGGAGACGCTGGCCGAAAAGATCGCCGCGCAGATCCTGGCGCATCCGCGTGCGGCGCAGGTGTCGGTCACGGTGGAAAAGCTGGACCGCATTCCAGGAGCGCTGGGGGTGACGCTGGTGCGCCGCCAGCCCCGGGTCAAGGCCGATCAGGTCCAGGCGCCGATCCGGGTGATCTTTCACGGCCGCGAACTGGCGCTGCCCGAGGGCGCGGTGGCGCTGGTCCCCGACGCGCCCGGCCTGCCTTTGCCGCAGGGCGGCAATGCGCGCGAAATCGAATTGCTGGCGCTGGACCAGGCCGCCTGGGCCTTGGCCGGCCATCTCGGCCTGACCGTGGCCGACAGTCGCACCGAGCTTGACTGGGCGGCAAGCGAGGGCCGCGCCGTGGTTTGGGCTCCGGCCCGCATGGTGCGCGACGTGGCCGGCCTGGCGGCCGAGCCGCATGCGCTGGCGCTGTGGCTGGCCGAGCGGCTGGGGGCGATCCGGCTCGACTGGGCCCTGCCGGAGGGTGCGCCGGAGCCGGTGCTGCCGGCGGGTTTCCGCGTCCCGACCGGGCATCTTTGACTTCGTGCTTGAATCGCCCGCCCGCCGGCTTACAGACGCGCAGCATGACCGATTATTTTCGCCCCATTCCCTGTGAGACGGGTCGCTGGCAATTGGCCGGCGGTTGGGTGCGCTTTTCGCAATTCGAGCTTTTGCGCCGCGGCGAGGCGCCCCGCGTGGTGGACAGCGCCCCCGAGGCGGTGCTGGCGGCGCTGGTCGCGCCTCGTGCGCCGCTTCTGGGCCTTTCCATGGACCACCCCCGCATCATGGGGATCGTCAACGCCACGCCCGACAGTTTCTCGGACGGCGGAAGCTATGACGGGGCCGAGCAGGCGCGGCTGCTGGCCGGGCAGGGGGCCGAGATCCTGGATATCGGCGGCGAATCAACCAGACCGGGTGCCCGCGAAGTGCCGGTGGCCGAGGAAGTCGCCCGCGTGGCCCCCGCCATTGCCGCGGCGCGGGGGCTGGCGGCGGTCTCGATCGATACCCGCAAGGCAGGGGTGGCGCGGGCCGCCATCGTGGCCGGGGCGGGGTTGGTCAACGATGTTTCGGGCTTCGACTTCGACCCGGACATGGCCGGGCTGGTGGCGGCGGCCGGCGTGCCGGTCTGCCTGATGCATGCCCAGGGCATTCCCGAAACCATGCAGGACAACCCGACCTATGGCGATGTGCTGCTGGACGTCTACGACGCCCTGGCCGAGCGTATCTCGCGGGCCGAGGCGGCGGGCATCCCTCGCGACAGGATCGTGATCGATCCCGGCATTGGTTTCGGCAAGACGCAGGCGCATAATCTGGCCATCCTGCGGCGCATCTCGCTCTACCATGGGTTGGGTTGCACCGTGCTGCTGGGGGTTTCGCGCAAGCGGTTCATCGGCAGCATCGGCGGGGCAGAGCGCCCGGCCGACCGGGTGGCGGGAACGCTGGCGCTGACGCTGGCCGGGATCGCGCAGGGGATACAGATCCACCGCGTCCATGACGCGGCAGAAACACGGCAGGGCCTCGCTCTTTGGCGGGCCGTAACCGCAGAGACAAGATGAGCGGGGCAAAATGAGCAGGAAACTATTCGGCACCGATGGCGTCCGTGGACGCGCCAACACCCATCCGATGACGGCCGAGATGGCGCTGCGCCTGGGCGCGGCCGCCGGCCGCTATTTCCGCCGGAGCGGCGAGGATCACCACCGCGTCGTCATCGGCAAGGACACCCGCCTGTCGGGCTATATGCTGGAGAACGCACTGACCGCCGGGCTGACCAGCACCGGCATGAACGTGCTGCTGCTGGGGCCGGTGCCGACGCCGGCGGTGGGCTATCTGACCCGCTCGATGCGGGCGGATGTGGGCATCATGATCTCGGCCAGCCACAATCCGGCGCATGACAACGGCATCAAGTTCTTCGGCCCGGACGGGTTCAAGCTGTCCGACGAGGCCGAGGCCCGGATCGAGGCCATCGTGGCGGGTGAGATCATCCCGGCCCAGCCGCAGAACATCGGCCGCGCCAAGCGCATCGACGACGGGCGCGGGCGCTATGTCGAATATGCCAAGACCACCTTCCCGTCGGGCCAGCGGCTGGAGGGGCTGAAGGTGGTTGTGGATTGCGCCAACGGCGCCGCCTATCGCGCCGCCCCGGACGTGCTGTGGGAACTGGGCGCCGAAGTGATCCCGCTGGGCGTTTCCCCGAACGGGCACAACATCAATGACGGGCTGGGCTCGACCCATCCCGAGGCCTGCGCCCGTGCGGTGCTGGAGCATGGCGCCGACATGGGCATCAGCCTGGACGGCGATGCCGACCGGGTGATGATCGTGGACGAAAAGGGCCAGGTGGCGGATGGCGACCAGATCATGGCGTTGTTGGCCGCTCGCTGGGCGGCGCAGGGCCGGCTGCGCGGGGGCGCGCTGGTGGCGACGGTGATGTCGAATCTGGGGCTGGAACGGTTCCTGCAAGGCCGCGGGCTGCGGCTGGAGCGAACCGCCGTCGGCGATCGCTATGTGGTCGAGCGGATGCGCGGCGCGGGCTTCAACCTGGGCGGCGAGCAGTCGGGTCATATCGTGATGACCGATTACGCCACCACCGGCGACGGGCTGATCGCCAGCCTGCAATTCCTGGCGGCGCTGTCGGACAGCGGCCAGCGCGCCTCGGAGCTGGTGGCGCAGTTCGAGCCGGTGCCGCAGCTTCTGAAGAACGTGCGCTATGCCGTCGGGGCCGATCCGTTGTCCAAGGACAGCGTGCAGGCCGAGATCGCGCGGGCCGAGGCGCGGCTGAACGGCTCTGGCCGGGTGCTGATCCGCAAGTCCGGCACCGAACCCCTGATCCGGGTCATGGCCGAGGCAGAGGACGAAACCGTGCTGCGCGAGGTCGTGGAGGATATCGTCGCGGCGGTCGAAAAGGCGGCCTGAGGGGCGCCTTGGTTGCCGCGCTGCCCTTGGTGGCGGCCTTGGCATACGTCTTTGGGCAACCAGAAAGCCGGCGGCGGTTTTCCTAAACCGCCGTCGGGTCGTAATCGTAGAGCCAGGCGAAACGCTCGATCAGCCGGGCGGGAGCAAGGCGAGAAACGGCGCGCAGCCCGGCATGGGCGACGGCGCGGGTCGGGCCGCGCAGGTGATAGTTGCGGGCATTGGCGTTGGCCGCCTCGACGATGCGCTGGCAACGCGGCTGGCGCAGCGCCTGGAAGCGGGCCAGCGCCGCCTGCTGGTCGGGACCGGCGTCAAGGCATGCGGCCAGCACCCAGGCATCCTCGATCGCCATGACCGCGCCTTGTGCCATGAAGGGCAGGGTAGGATGCGCGGCATCGCCGATCAGCGCCCGCCTGCCGTCCTGCCAATGCGCGGCGACCGGGTGGCGGTGCAGGCCCCAGATGCCGACCTCCCGAACCTGTTCCAGCCAGCCCGGCACGGGACCGCCGAAACGGGCGAAGGCAGCGCGCAGCTCGGTAGGGTCGCCGGGGATGGACCAGCCCTCTTCGTGCCAGTCGGGGCGCTCGACGACGGCGACGATGTTGCGCTGGCCGTGGCCCAGCGGATAGCTGACCAGATGCCGTCCCGGCCCCATGAAGACCTGCACCATGGGCGCGGCATCGGGATCGGCCGGGATCAGGGCACGCCAGGCGGTCTGGCCGGTGAAGAAGGGTGTCTCGGCGCCGTTCAGCTGCGGGCGCAAACGGCTTTTCACGCCATCCGCGCCGATCAGCAGCGGCACATCGGGCAGGTCCGCGACCTCATGGCCCAGCTCGATGCGGGCGCCGGCTTCACGCGCCGCTTCTTCCAGCAGCGCGACCAGCCGGGCGCGGTGAACGAGGCGGAACGGGTCGCGTGGGCGATGGCGTGCCAGGTCCAGCCGCGCGACAAGCCGACCGACGGAATCGCAAAGCTCGACCCGCTCCGAGGGGACCGAGATTGCCTGGAACCGCGATTCCAGCCCCAGCGCCGCCAGCACCCGCACCGCATTGGGGGAAATCTGCAAGCCCGCGCCGACCTCGCGCAGGGCGCCCGCGCGCTCCAGCACCGTGACTTGCGCCCCGCGCTGCGCCAATGCGCAGGCGGCGGTCAGGCCGGCCACGCCTGCGCCGATGATGGTGACGGGATGCTGCTTCAGGCCGGACATGGCGCCTTACCTGCGAAAGCGGCCCCCGCAGGGGCCGGCGTTCAGTCGTCGCGATGCACGCGCTCGCGCCGCTCGTGGCGTTCCTGCGCTTCCAGCGTCATGGTGGCGATGGGGCGCGCGTCCAGCCGCTTTAGGCTGATCGGCTCGCCCGTCATTTCGCAATAGCCGTATTCGCCGGTTTCGATCCGCCGCAGCGCTGCGTCGATCTTGCTGACCAGCTTGCGCTGGCGGTCGCGGGTGCGCAGCTCCAGCGAGCGGTCCGTTTCCTCGGAGGCGCGGTCGGCCAGATCGGGCACGTTGCGGGCGCTGTCCTGCAAGCCTTCCAGTGTCTCGGCGGATTGGTCCAGAAGTTCCTGCTTCCATGCGATCAGTTTGCGGCGGAAATATTCGAGTTGCCGCTCGTTCATGAAAGGTTCGTCTTCGGCGGGGCGATAATCTTCGGGCAGAAAGGTCTGGGCTTTCATCGTTCCTCCGGGAGCCGGGCGACTGGATGCCCGATCCTTGCGGCCCCCATAAAGTATGGCAGACCAATTGTCACTAGGCCATTCCGACAGGTTGTGCCCCGCGGCTTGCGAAGGCGGCGGGTGCTGGCTAGGGTCGCGCAGATTGCGCAAAGGACAGGCGAATGCAGTTTTCCTCGACCGAAACCTATGTGGCGCCCCCCGATCTGGCCATGGCCGTGAACGCGGCGATCACGCTGGAACGGCCCTTGCTGGTCAAGGGCGAGCCGGGCACGGGCAAGACCGAACTGGCGCGGCAGGTGGCCGCCAGCCTGGACCTGCCCATCGTCGAATGGAACGTGAAATCGACCACCCGCGCGCAGCAGGGGCTTTACGAATACGACGCCGTGTCGCGGCTGCGCGACAGCCAGCTGGGCGAGGCGCGGGTTCACGATATTGCGAACTACATCCGCAAGGGCAAGCTGTGGCAGGCTTTCGAGGCGCCGGGCAAGGTCGTGTTGCTGATCGACGAGATCGACAAGGCCGATATCGAATTCCCCAACGACCTGCTGCAGGAACTCGACCGCATGGAGTTCCATGTCTACGAGACCGGAGAGATGGTTCAGGCGCGGCACCGGCCCGTGGTCATCATCACCTCGAACAACGAAAAGGAACTGCCGGACGCCTTTCTGCGCCGCTGCTTTTTCCACTATATCCGCTTTCCCGATGCCGAGACGTTGAAGCGCATCGTCGAGGTGCATTATCCCGGCCTGAAGCATCGCATCCTCGACGAGGCGCTGAGCCAGTTCCTGGAACTGCGCGAGGTGCAGGGGCTGAAGAAAAAGCCTTCGACCAGCGAACTTCTGGACTGGCTCAAGCTGATCCTGGCCGAGGATCTGTCGCCCGAGGACCTGAAGCGTCCGGCCGGGGAGATGCTGCCGAAACTGCACGGCGCGCTCTTGAAGAACGAACAGGACGTGGCGCTGTTCGAGCGGCTGGCCTTCATGGCCCGCCGTCAACGCTGAGGGCGGCAGCGATGATCCGCGCTCTGCGCCCCGAGGACCGCAAGGGCTGGCAGCGGCTTTACGAGGGCTATCAGGCATTCTACGGCTTCGACGACCGGCCGCCGTCCTTTTACGACCGTGCCTTTTCCCGGCTGATGGCGCGCGATCCGCGCGACTTTCACGGGCTGGTGGCCGAGGCGGACGGGCGGCTGGTTGGGCTGACGCATTACGTCTTTCACCCGAACCTGTGGCGCGACGAAGGGGTCTGCTATCTGCAGGACCTGTTTACCGCCCCCGAGGCCCGCGGCCGGGGCATCGCCCGGGCCCTGATCGAGGCCGTCTATGCCGAGGCGGATCGTGCCGGCTCTCCCGCCGTCTATTGGCTGACGGCCGAGGACAACTATCCGGGCCGCATGCTTTACGACCGCGTGGGCCAGAAGTCGCCCTTTATCCGCTACAATCGCAAGCTGTAATGCAAAGGGCGGCCCGACGGCCGCCCCCGCGATCCGCTGTCCCTCGCCTCAGCGCAGGCCGGTTGCTTCCAGCAGGCCCTTGCGCTTGGCCTCGTAGTAATAGCCGCGGGCATACCACTTTACCGCGGCATCCTTGTTGCCGTCGGCGACCATATAGGCGCCGCGCAGGTATTTGACGCCGTATTTCAGGTTCGTCTCGGCATCCAGCAGCCCGGCGGGCGAGCCGCGATAGCCCATGCCGCGCGCGGTGGCGGGCAGGATCTGCATCAGCCCGTAATAGGGGCCGTTGCGGGCCCCGGGGCGATGGGTCGATTCGCGGATGATGACGCGATGCACCAGATCGACCGGCACCTCGTATTCCGCGGCGTATTTGTTGATGAGCCGCCGCAGTTCCGGCGTCTCGTTCGGATGCAGCGCGGCGACCTGGGCGGCCGAGGCGCGGGGTTCGACCAGATAGCGGCGGTCGGGATCGACCCGATTGTCGCCGCAGGCGCCAACAGCCAGCACGCCGCCCAGCGCCAACAATGCGATAATGGATTTCATGACTGCCCCTTGGCTTTTCATTGACCGAAGGATTAGCCACAGCCGCCAGAGTCGGGGAATTCAAAAGAACGGGCCGCCCGGTTCAGGGCGGCCCATCGGCGGATTTTCGCCGCAGCGCGGCGGCGATTTCGGTGGCGATCCGCCGATCAGGCGTGAATCGCGCCGTCGCCGCAGGCCAGCGCCGCCTCGCGCACCGCCTCCGAGCAGGTCGGATGCGCATGGCAGGTCAGGGCGATGTCCTGGGCCGAGGCACCGAATTCCATCGCCACGCAGACCTCGTGGATCATCTCGCCCGCGTTCGGGCCGATGATGTGGCAGCCCAGGACCCGGTCGGTCTCGGCATCGGCGATCATCTTGACGAAGCCTTCGGCCTGGAACAGCGCCTTGGCGCGGGCATTGCCCATGAAGGGGAATTTGCCGACCTTGACCTTGCGGCCGCTTTCCTTTGCGGCCTCTTCGGTCAGGCCGACCGAGGCGACCTCGGGCGTGGTGTAGATCACGCCGGGAATGACGTCGTAGTTCACATGGCCATGCTTGCCGGCGATGACCTCGGCGACCGCCATGCCCTCGTCCTCGGCCTTGTGGGCCAGCATCGGGCCGGGCACCGCGTCGCCGATGGCATAGATGCCCTTGACGCTGGTCTGCCAATGATCGTCGATCTGGACGAAGCCGCGGTCGGTCAGCGCGACGCCGACCTTGTCGAGCCCCAGCCCCGCGACATAGGGGCGGCGGCCGGTCGCGACCAGCACGCATTCGGCCTTGATCTCATGCTCGCTGTCGTCCTTGCGCAGCTTGTACTTGACCTCGGCCTTGCCCTTTTCGACCTCGACCCCGGACACGGCGGCGCCGAGGACGAATTTCAGCCCCTGTTTCGCCAGGATCCGCTGGAACTGCTTTTGCACCTCGCCGTCCATGCCGGGGGTGATGGCGTCGAGGAATTCGACCACCGTCACCTCGGCGCCGAGCCGGGCATAGGCCGAGCCCAGCTCCAGCCCGATCACCCCGGCGCCGATCACCACCATCGACTTGGGGATCTTCGGCAGGGACAGCGCGCCGGTCGAATCGACGACGATGCCGGCGTCGTTGTCGACCTCGACCCCCTTCAGGCTGGCCGGTTCCGAGCCCGAGGCGATGACGATGTTCTTCGTCTCGTGGGTGGCGTCGCCGACCTTGACCTTGCCGGGCGCCTCGATGCTGGCCCAGCCCTTGAGCCAGTCGATCTTGTTCTTCTTGAACAGGAACTCGATGCCCTTGGTGTTGCCGCCGACCGTCTCGGCCTTGTAGCCCTGCATCTTGCCCCAATCGACCTTGGGCTTGGCGCCCATCAGGCCCATCTTTTCAAAGTTCTCGTGGGTTTCGTGCAGCATGTGGCTGGCATGCAGCAGCGCCTTGGAGGGGATGCAGCCGACGTTCAGGCAGGTTCCGCCCAGTGTCTCGCGTCCCTCGACGCAGGCGACCTTCAGGCCCAGCTGGGCAGCGCGGATCGCACAGACATAGCCGCCGGGACCGGCGCCGATCACGATCAGGTCATAGGTGGACATTCAGGTCTCCTTGCAGTTCGCGGCGCCTGTTCCGGTGCCGCCCGTTCGATTCAGGTGAATAACGTGGTCAGGATCATCACCAGCGTGGCGATGAAGCCTACCGCCCAGATGACCGAGCGCCAGGGCGACCAGCCATAGGCATAGGCGGGAACGTAGAGCAGCCGCGCCAGCAGATAGCTCCAGGAGCAAAGCACGGTCAGGGGCGAGCCGGCATCCGAAAGCACCACCAGCACGACGGCGATGGTGAACAGGATCAGCCCCTCGAAATGGTTGTCCACGGCGCGGCGCAGCCGGCCGGTCAGGGCCGAGAATTCCGGCTGGCGATCGCGCGGGCTTGCGTTCCAGTTTGCGCCGACGTCGCGATTCATCGAGGCGGCGGCGAGGCCGATCTGCACGGCTTGCAGCAGGGCGGCCAACGCCAGTGCGGTCGTCTCGGCGGCCATCAGGCGGTCTCGACGAAGTGGAAGGCGGTGGCCGAGATGCCGGCCTGGCTGTTGAAGACGCCCGCCGCGCCCTCCAGATAGGCCCTCGCGACAGCGGCGTCCCCGACCTGGAACAGCGCCCAGGCGCTCTGGTCGTTCTCACGCCACAATTGCAGAAGCGACAGGCCGTTATTGCCGCGATCCTCGGCATCCGCGTCGAAGGCGGTGCGGAAGCGGGCATAGTCGGCGATGCTGTAATGGGCGATCATCTGCGTCATGGGAGACTCCTCTGTTTCGGCCCGGCTTCCCGTCGGGATGAGCGGCAAGGCGGTCCCGTGCGGGTCAACGGAAACGGGCCGGAAAGAGTTGCGCGGCGCCTTGCGATCCGGGGGCGGGCCTGCCGCCCCCGGAAGGCAGGGATCAGAGATCCATCAGCAGGCGGCGCGGATCCTCCAGCGCTTCCTTGACGCGCACCAGGAAGGTGACGGCGCCCTTGCCGTCCACGATGCGGTGGTCGTAGCTCAGCGCCAGATACATCATCGGCCGGATGACGATCTGGCCGTCCACGACGACCGGGCGGTCCTGGATCTTGTGCATGCCCAAGATGCCCGATTGCGGCGGGTTCAGGATCGGCGAGGACATCAGCGAGCCGTAGACGCCGCCGTTCGAGATGGTGAAGGTGCCGCCCTGCATTTCCGCCATGGTCAGCTTGCCGTCGCGGGCGCGGGTGCCCAGTTCGGCGATTTCCTTCTCGATCCGGGCGAAGCTCTTCTGGTCGGCGTCGCGCACGACGGGCACCACCAGGCCGTTCGGCGTACCGACCGCCACGCCCATGTGGACGAAGTTCTTGTAGACCACGTCGCCGCCGTCGATCTCGGCATTGACCTCGGGCACTTCCTTCAGGGCGTGGCAGCAGGCCTTCACGAAGAAGGACATGAAGCCCAGCTTGACCTTGTGCTTCTTCTCGAACTGGTCCTTGTAGGTGTTGCGCAGGTCCATGATGCCCTTCATGTCCACCTCGTTATAGGTGGTCAGCATCGCGGCGGTGTTCTGCGCGTCCTTGAGCCGGCGGGCGATGGTGGCGCGCAGGCGGGTCATCTTGACGCGTTCCTCGCGGGCGGCGTCGTCGGCGGAACTCGGCGCGCGCGGGGCCTGGGCCGGAGCAGGGGCGGGCGAGGCGGCCTGCGGCGCGGATGCCGCGCGGGCCACGTCCTCTTTCATCACCCGGCCGTCGCGGCCGGTGCCGGTGACCGCGTCGCGGCTGACGCCGGCCTCGGCCATGGCCTTCTTGGCCGAGGGCGCGTCCTCGACATCCTTGCGCGGCGCGGGCGTTTCCGGGCCGGCGCCGGGCGATTGCACGGCGGCCGCGGGGGCCGCGGGGGCCTCGGCCTTGGCGACACCGGCTGCACCCTCGGTGATGATGGCCAGCTTGGCGCTGGCATCGACCGTCGCGCCCTCGGGGGCGAGGATCTCGGCCAGCACGCCCGCGGCGGGGGCGGGAACCTCGACCGAGACCTTGTCGGTTTCCAGTTCGCACAGCATCTCGTCCTGCGCGACGCTGTCGCCGACCTTCTTGAACCAGGTCGCCACCGTGGCTTCGGTCACGCTTTCGCCCAGGGTGGGCACCATCACATCGACGGATTTTCCGCTCATATTCCTCTGTCCTTCCTGAGCCTTCGTGCCCGCATCAGCCTTGGGCAACATTTCTTCCGGGCCGGCATCGCCCTGTTCCATGATCTGTGCGAGCAGCGCGTTGGGTGCGACCACCGCACCTTCGGGCGCGACGATCTCGGCCAGCTTGCCGGCGACGGGCGAGGGCACCTCGACCGTCACCTTGTCGGTTTCCAGCTCGCACAGCATTTCATCCACGGCGACGCGGTCGCCCGGCTTCTTGAACCAGGTGGCCACCGTCGCCTCGGATACCGATTCCCCAAGCGTGGGGACGCGTAGTTCCACTGCCATGTCAGGCCCCGATGGTGATCGCTTCGTGGACCAGGGCCTCTTGCTCGGCCTTGTGGCGCGAGGCAAGCCCGGTGGCCGGCGAGGCCGCCGCATGGCGTCCGACATAGCGCGGCCGGCCATGCTTGGCGCCGATGCGCGACAGAACCCATTCGATATTGGGCTCGACGAAGGTCCAGCCGCCCTGGTTCTTGGGTTCCTCCTGGCACCAGACGATCTCGGCGTCCTTGAAGCGTTCCAGCTCCTTGGACATGGTCTGGGCCGGGAAGGGATAGAATTGCTCCAGCCGCAGGATATAGACATCCTCGGCGCCGGCCGCGTCGCGGGCCTGCGCGAGGTCGTAATAGACCTTGCCCGAGCAGATCACCACGCGGCGGATCTTGTCGTCCGGGGCCAGCTTGAACTCGGACTTGCCGCGGTCGGCATCGTCCACCAGCACCCGGTTGAAGGTCGAGCCGGTCAGGAACTCGTCCGCCGTGGACACGGCCAGCGGGTGGCGCAGCAGCGATTTCGGCGTCATCAGCACCAGCGGCTTGCGGAAGGGTCGCTTGAGCTGCCGGCGCAGGATGTGGAAATAGTTCGCCGGCGTGGTGCAGTTCGCCACGATCCAGTTGTCCTCGGCGCACATCTGCAGCCAGCGTTCCAGCCGGGCCGAGCTGTGCTCCGGGCCCTGGCCCTCGTAACCGTGCGGCATCAGCATGACGAGGCCGGACATGCGCAGCCATTTCTTTTCGCCCGAGGTGATGAACTGGTCGAACATGATCTGGGCGCCGTTGGCGAAATCGCCGAACTGAGCCTCCCACATGACCAGGCTGTTCGGCTCGGCCAGCGAATAGCCGTATTCGAAGCCCAGAACCGCATATTCCGACAGCATCGAGTCGATGACTTCGTAGCGCGCCTGCCCGCCGCGGATGTGGTTCAGCGGGTAGCAGCGTTCCTCGGTGGCCTGATCGACAAAGGCGGAATGGCGCTGCGAGAAGGTGCCGCGGGTCGAATCCTGGCCGGCCAGCCGCACCGGATGACCCTCGACCAGCAGCGAGCCGAAGGCCAGCGCCTCGCCCGTCGCCCAGTCGAAGCCCTTGCCGGTCTCGAACATCTGCTTCTTGGATTCCAGCAGCCGGCCCACGGTCCTGTGCAGGTCAAAGCCTTCGGGCACCCGGGTCAGCGCGCTGCCGATCTCGGCCATGGTCTCGGGCGCGATGCCGGTCTGGCCCAGGTTTTCCTCGGCATGCTCGGCCTCGATCCCCGACCACTTGCCGTCCAGCCAGTCGGCCTTGTTCGGCTTGAAGTTCTTGCCGACCTCGAACTCTTCGTTCAGGTGCGACTGGAAGGCGGCCTTCATCTCCTCGATCTCGCCCTCGGGGACCAGCCCGTCGGCGACCAGCCGCTCGGTATAGCGTTGCAGCGTGGTCTTGTGGCCCTTGATCGCCTTGTACATCGCCGGGTTGGTGAACATCGGCTCGTCGCCTTCGTTGTGACCGAAGCGGCGATAGCAGAAGATGTCGATCACCACGTCCTTGTGGAACTTTTGCCGGAACTCGGTCGCGACGCGGGCGGCGTGCACCACCGCCTCGGGGTCGTCGCCGTTGACGTGGAAGATCGGCGCCTCGACCATCAGCGCGATGTCGGTCGGATAGGGCGAGGTGCGGCTGAAATGCGGCGCGGTGGTAAAGCCGATCTGGTTGTTCACCACGATATGGATGCAGCCGCCGGTGCGGTGACCCTTGATGCCGGAAAGCTGAAAGCATTCCGCTACGATCCCCTGGCCGGCAAAGGCCGCGTCGCCATGCAGCAGGATCGGCAGCACTGCCGTGCGGTGGGTGTGGTCGGAAAGCTGGTCCTGCTTAGCGCGGACCTTGCCCAGCACCACCGGGTTCACGGCCTCGAGGTGCGAGGGGTTCGCAGTCAGGGACAGGTGCACGGTATTGTCGTCGAAGGTGCGGTCCGACGAGGCGCCGAGGTGGTATTTCACGTCGCCCGACCCGTCCACGTCGTCGGGCTTGTAGCTGCCGCCCTGGAATTCGTGGAAGATGGCGCGATAGGGCTTGCCCATGACGTTGGCCAAGACCGACAGGCGGCCGCGATGCGGCATGCCGATCACCACATCCTTGACGCCAAGCGCGCCGCCGCGCTTGATGATCTGCTCCATCGCCGGGATCAGCGCCTCGCCGCCGTCAAGGCCGAAGCGCTTGGTGCCCATGTATTTGACATGCAGGAACTTTTCGAAGCCCTCGGCCTCGACCAGCTTGTTCAGGATGGCGCGGCGCCCCTCGCGGGTAAAGGCGATCTCCTTGCCATAGCCCTCGATCCGCTCCTTGAGCCAGGCGGCTTCCTCGGGGTTCGAGATATGCATGAATTGCAGCGCGAAGGTGCCGCAATAGGTGCGGCTCATCAGGTCCACGATCTGGCGGATCGTGGCGATCTGCAGGCCAAGCACGTTGTCGATGAAGATCGGCCGGTCCAGATCGGCCTCGGAGAAGCCATAGGTCTTGGGGTCCAGCTCGCCGTGGTCGGGGATCTCGCGCATGCCCAGCGGGTCCAGGTCGGCATGCAGGTGGCCGCGGATGCGGAAGGCGCGGATCAGCATGATGGCGCGGACGCTGTCCAGCACGGCGCGCTTGAGCTGATCGTCCGTCAGGTTCACGCCCTTTTCGCCGGCCTTGGCGGCGATCTTGTCCAGTGCAGCCTTGGCCTCGGTCTTGGGTAGCATCGGCCATTCGCCGGTCAGCGCCGCGGTGGTGTCGTCCGCGGGCACCGGCGGCCAGTCGGCACGATGCCAGCTTGCGCCCTTGGCCTCGCGGGTGACCACGGCCTCGTCATCGCCCAGGCTGCGGAAGAAGGCGTCCCACGCCTGATCGACCGCCGCGGGGTTCTGGGCCCATTGGCCATAAAGCTGCTCGACATAGGCCGCGTTATGGCCTTGCAGGAAGCTTGAATCGTGGAAGGCCGAGTTGGGGGATTGATCGTTCATTGGCTTGCCTCCGGGGAATCCTTGTCCGTTCGCGCCTTGATCTGGGGCGGTCGTATCGTTCTGGCCACGCCGGGGACGCGCCCGGTCATGAGCCTGGTCTGAATGTCCTGATACCATGCCGACAGCCCCACGCGCGACTGGCGCGGCAGGGCGGGCAGGGTGCGCCCGGCCATCTGGGCGCCGCGCGATTGCGGCAAATCCCGACGGCCTTGGGCGATGTCCTTGGGTGGTTCGGCAGGCACCATCGGCCGACAGTGCGGCGCATGGTGGCCCGGGTCGCGGCCCTGCCGCCCGGAATGGCGGCGGAGAAAACGGGCGATGCCGGGCAAGGCCGGCCGCCCGGTCGAGGCCGGCGCGATGCGCGCGCGACCGCCAAGCGGCCTGCCGCGGTTATGGGTTGGGATGCAGGGCGCCCGGTCCCGCGCCGGCAGGGGCGCGGCGGGGCATTGCACGGGCGGCGGGGGCTGCATGGTCATGCCGCACCTCGCCTTGGCAGGGCAGGGCCGCGAGCCGGGCAAGGCGCTGCCCCGGCGGTTCTGGCGACGATCTGGCGACGACGGCGGTCCAATCTGGCACCTGCTGGTAAGGTCTGGCGCGGCCCCAAGTAAGGTAGGCAGGGGCCGCGCCCAAGTCAAAAGCCTTGCGGCAAAGTTACCGGCCCAGAGCCTTCAGCACGGCCTCGCCCAAGCCCGCGGGGCTGTCGGCGACGACGATCCCGGCCGATTTCATGGCCTCGATCTTCGATTCCGCGTCACCCTTGCCGCCCGAGACGATGGCGCCGGCATGGCCCATGCGGCGGCCCTTCGGCGCAGTGCGCCCGGCGATGAAGCCGGCGGTCGGCTTCCACTTGCCCTTGCGCTTCTGCTCGGCCAGGAACTCGGCGGCCTCTTCCTCGGCCGAACCGCCGATCTCGCCGATCATGATGATCGATTCGGTCTCGGGGTCGTCCAGGAACATGCGCAGCACGTCGATATGCTCCATGCCCTTGATCGGGTCGCCGCCGATGCCGACGGCCGAGGACTGGCCAAGGCCCACGTCCGAGGTCTGCTTGACCGCCTCATAGGTCAGGGTGCCCGAGCGCGAGACGACGCCGACCGAGCCGCGCTTGAAGATGCTGCCCGGCATGATGCCGATCTTGCATTCGTCGGGCGTCATGATGCCGGGGCAGTTCGGGCCGATCAGCAGCGACTTGCTGCCTTCCAGCGCGCGCTTGACCTTCATCATGTCGAGGACCGGGATACCCTCGGTGATGGCGACGATCAGCGGGATTTCGGCGTCGATGGCTTCCAGGATCGAATCGGCCGCGAAGGGCGGCGGGACATAGATCGCGGTCGCATTGGCGCCGGTTTTCGCCACGGCCTCGTGGACGCTGTTGAACACGGGCAGGCCCAGATGCTCGGTGCCGCCCTTGCCGGGCGTCACGCCGCCGACCATCTGCGTGCCGTAAGCGATCGCCTGTTCGGTGTGGAAGGTGCCCTGAGACCCGGTGATCCCCTGGCAGATGACTTTGGTGTCTTTGTTGACGAGAACGGCCATCTTCTTATCCTTTCACCGCTTTCACGATCTTCTGCGCCGCATCCGACAGGTCGTCGGCCGCGATCACGTTCAGGCCGGACTCGCCGATGATCTGCTTGCCCAGCTCGACGTTGGTGCCCTCAAGACGCACGACCAGCGGGACTTGCAGCCCGACTTCCTTCACTGCGGCGATGATGCCTTCCGCGATGATGTCGCAGCGCATGATGCCGCCGAAGATGTTGACCAGGATACCCTTCACGTTCGGGTCCGAGGTGATGATCTTGAACGCCTCGGTCACTTTTTCCTTGGTGGCGCCGCCGCCCACGTCAAGGAAGTTTGCGGGTTCCGCCCCGAACAGCTTGATGATGTCCATGGTGGCCATGGCCAGGCCGGCGCCGTTCACCATGCAGCCGATCTCGCCGTCCAGCGCGATGTAGTTCAGGTCGAACTTGGACGCCGCCAGTTCCTTCGGATCTTCCTCGGTCTCGTCACGCAGCGCCAGGATGTCGGGCTGGCGATACAGGGCGTTGTTGTCGAAGCCCATCTTCGCGTCCAGCGCCTTGAGGTTGCCGTCCTTCATCACGATCAGCGGGTTGATCTCCAGCATCTCCATGTCCTTTTCGATGAACATGCGATACAGGTTCTTGACCAGCGCCACGCATTGCTTGACCTGCGCGCCCGAAAGACCCAGGGCGAAGGCCACGCGGCGGCCGTGGAAATCCGAGAGCCCCGAGGCCGGATCGACGCTGAAGCTGACGATCTTTTCCGGGGTCGAGGCGGCGACTTCCTCGATGTCCATGCCGCCTTCGGTCGAGGCGACGAAGCTGACGCGCGAGGTGCCGCGGTCGACCAGCAGCGCCAGGTAAAGCTCGCGCTCGATGTCCGAGCCGTCCTCGATATAGATGCGGTTGACCTGCTTGCCGGTCTCGCCCGTCTGGTGGGTGACCAGGGTGCGGCCCAGCATCTGGCGGGCCAGTTCCTCGGCCTCTTCGACCGATTTTGCCAGGCGGACGCCGCCCTTTTCACCGGCTTCCTTTTCCTTGAAGTGACCCTTGCCACGGCCGCCGGCATGGATCTGCGCCTTGACGACCCAGAGCGGCCCGTCGAGTTCCCCCGCCGCCGCCTTGGCTTCGTCCGCCTTCATCACCACCCGCCCGTCGGAGACCGGCGCGCCGTATTGGCGCAGCAGCGCCTTGGCCTGGTATTCATGGATGTTCATGGTTCTTCCCCGCAGTTGTCGGTTGGCGGGGCTTGTGCCACACTCCGCGCCGCCCCCAAAGCACTATGCTTGGGCAGTTGCATAAAATCGCATGGTTTCCCGCTTTTGTGATCACAGCCTTCGGCGCTGCGATCACAAAAGCCGCCAAGGCATCCTTCTGCGCCTCGAAAACCCCGGTTCCGGGTCTGATCCGGCGCGATTCTCCGGGCCGGATGGCGGAGTATGGTCCGGACGGGACGGGCGTGCCAATTTCTTTTGACATCGGCCGCGGGATGGGCGCTATTCGGCGCACACATCTTTATCAATTTTCGCGAGAGACGGTTCATGGCGACGATTACCGGAACGGACAATTCAGAAACCCTGCTGGGCACCGCCAATGCGGATTTGATCAACGGGCTGGGCGGAAACGACACGATCACCGGCGGCAGCGGCAATGACACGATGCATGGCGGATCGGGCGACGACACCTTCCTGATCGGCGGCACGGATATCGGCCACGATATCTATGATGGCGGGGACGGGGCGGATCAGATCCGGCTGAACGGCACCCTGAAGGTCTCGAACCTGTCGCTGACCAGTGCCAATGTGATCAGCACCGAGACGCTGAACTTCTATGGCTACGGCGTCGAGGGCACCGGCGGCAACGACGTGTTCGACATCAGCGGCATGACCTATGTGTCGGGCTATAGCCGCATCTACATGTTCGACGGCAACGATACCTTTACCGGCTATGCCGGCAACGACAATGTCGATGGCGGTGCTGGCAACGACGTGCTGAACGGCGGTGCGGGCAACGATACGCTGATCGGCGGGTCCGGCAACGACACGCTGAACGGCGGCAGCGGCAACGATTACTTCTATATCGGCGGCACCGATTTCGGCCATGACGTCTATAACGGCGGCGAGGGCTCGGACGAGATCCGGCTGGTCGGCAAGGTCACGGTCTCGAACCTGTCGCTGACCAGTGCCAATGTGATCAGCACCGAGACGCTGAATTTCTATGGCTACGGCGTGGAGGGCACCGGCGGCAACGACGTGTTCGACATCAGCGGCATGACCTATGTGTCGGGCTATAGCCGCATCTACATGTTCGACGGCAACGATACCTTTACCGGCTATGCCGGCAACGACAATGTCGATGGCGGTGCTG